>JAGCVT010000085.1 GCA_017962225.1 Lachnospiraceae bacterium | reverse complement strand
TAAGTGTCATCAGCGAATTATCATCGCAAGATGCAGGGATTGTAACAGACAGCTTTTCGGTTCGGAGACAAAGCGCTGCCCCGAATGTAAAAGAGCTCATCATGAAAAGATGAAGAAGATTCTTATCGCTGCCGGAGTTGTTGTATTCGTAGCTGCAGGCGGATATACGATTCTTCCTCTTGATGTTATACCCGATGCAATTCCCGTTGCAGGTTTCCTTGATGATATCGCAGTTTTAACCACGGGTTCCACACTCGGTATCGCTGCTCTTATCTCAGGATTTGTAAACGGTTCGAAAGCTAAGAATGTTGAAGATACTCAGTACAAGGCGAACTACAATCCCAACAGCAATCCCAACCAGGAAGTTATCAATAAACCCGAGCCTGAGAATGTAAACACTCAGAACGACGCACAGTAACAGCTTAAACAGACATTAAAGGTTCTTTTTCGAAAGAGCCTTTTTTGGTTTTTCAGGAATCATAGAGCATGGCAGAAGAATTAAAACCTTACATAAGGATTGAAAATGCAATAAAAGAATTCCCTTCAGGGTCAGGCGTGGTGAGAGCTTTGGACGGCCTTTCGCTTGTGATATATCCGGGCGAATTTGTGGTGGTAAACGGAGAGTCGGGCAGCGGTAAATCAACACTGCTTAATATCATCGGCTGCATGGATGAGCTGACAGACGGAAAACTGGAAATATTCGGAGAAGACATGACTAAACTCACCGAAAAAGAAAGAACGGTTTTCCGGCGCAGGGACGTTGGGTTTGTATTTCAGGAATACCATCTGATGCCGGAACTGTCGGCAAATGAAAATGTGGAGTTTATTGCGGAACTGGCTGATGATCCGCTGTCTGTGGACGAAGTGATTGAAGCGGTAGGTTTAAAAGACGAAGCGGACAGAAGACCCGGACAGCTTTCCGGAGGGCAGCAGCAAAAAATAGCCATTGCAAGAGCCATAGTGAAAAAACCGCGGATTATTTTAGCCGATGAGCCGACGGCGGCACTGGATTCGGAATCATCAAAAGAAGTATTGCATGCGTTCGAAAAGTTCATACGTGAAGAAAATAAAAAACGTGAGCCTGAGCAAAGGACTGCATTTGTGCTTATAACGCACAACCGCGAGATTGCAAAAATGGCGGATAAAGTTGTGCTTATGAAAAACGGCCGGATTGTTTCTGTTGTCTCACAGCAGGAACCCTGCAGTGCTGAAATGCTTGAATTGTAGTTGTTTGAAAGGTTAAGATGAAAAAAACTCAGAGAAAATTGATAATCCGATACCTTTTCAGACATAAGGGCGCATGCATTTCCATGTTTATCGTAGCGATGCTGGCGGTCATGGCGTATCTTGGCATTAATGAAACAGCGCAGGCCTTGAAAAATAATGCCGAGCGCTTTTGGAACGAAACGAAGTTCAGGGATATCGAAATCACGGCACCGCTTCTTTTATCCGAAGAAGATATGGATGCAATCCGAAATACGGAGGGTGTTTATGCGGTCGAACCGGTGTGGTATGCTTCGGTGCATTCGGTATCCGGAAAGACTGCGGAATTTGACATAGTCTCACAAACAGAAAACATAAACACGGTGAGACTGAAAGAAGGGCGAATGCCACAAGCGCCGGATGAGTGCCTGATAGAGAGCCCGTTAATCGAGGAACTCGGCATTTCCGTCGGAGACGTTCTGGAGGTTGAAAGTGACGAAAATCTTTCGGTCACACGTTTTACGGTATGCGGTACAGGAGAGCATGCCGAACATCCCTGCCTTCCTTTCCATGTCCCGGGCAACAGGTATGTAATCGTGCAAAAAGAAGCTTTTGATCTCGAGGGTATGGAGAATTGCTGCATGAAAGCGGTTCTTAAAACAGAGGCAAAAGATTACAATCGATTTTCCCGAGAATACCATGATAAAAATGAAGAGGTTTCAAAACGCCTGATTTCTCTGGTTGTTAAAAATGCCGGGCAGCAGATTTCAGAGGACGGGGAAGAGATTTCACCAAAAACAATTCTTCTGGCAATTGCTTCGGGCGAAGAAAACATAAAACCCTGGCTGGTGTTTGATTCATTGAGTTCCACATACAGCTATGCCATATTTAGCTGCGCGGAAAATGTTGCTGTCATCGGCAAAACTTTTGCATTGATGTTCGTAATAGTCGGAGCTCTCGTAATATTTGCTTCTGTCAGCCGAATGGCTGAAGAGGATAAACATGAAATCGGCAATCTGAAGGCTTCGGGAATGACAAAGCATGAAATTGCTTTAAAGTATATTTTAGCCGGAGAGATTCCGACCGCAGCGGGAATGGCAGCCGGAATTATCGCGGGTTATGCAGTGGTACAGCCCATACTTCTTGGCATTTACGGAGGGTTTTATGTGTATGGAAAGGGCTCGCCTGTATTTCTTCCGTTTTTGTCACTCACGGTTTTTATCATAGGATTGTTTATTGTCGCTGTATCGGCAGCAATCGCATGCATCTCTCTGGTTGCAAAGCCTGCACGGATTTTATTGAATGACAGAGCTTTACCCGAGAATACTGTTTTTAAAAAGAAGCCCGTAAAAAAGAAAAGACCGTCGGAACATAAGCATTCGCTCTATGTCAGGATGATAATACGGCAGATGCTTCGCGAGAAAGGCCGGCTTTTGGTGATTGTAATATCCATAGCAGGTACAATGGTGCTTCTGATAACCGGTTTTACCATCAGACTGTCGGTAGCAAAGTCTGTGAAAAAACAGTTTTCGGAAGTGGAATTATACAATCTGAAAGTCCGCTTTGAAGAAGATACAGATAATCAGAATTTAAAAAATCAGATTACCGAGATTTTAAAAGCCGCGGGGCTTGCCGAGAATGCACCTGATGAAGGCTGGATCGAAGCAGTGAACCGTGACTGTGTATTCTTTGCTGACGGCCGAATGAACGGCGGAGAATTAATCTGCGCCGAACCGGAAAAACTTAAAGATTATTTCGCGGTGAAAGATCTTAAAGGAAAAGATTATTTGGACCGGTCAGATTCGGCGGGGCTTTTGATTCCGCTTCGGGCATCCGAGACAGCGAACATTAATCCGGGCGAAAAAATACTCATGTTTGACGGTGCAACGAACTTAAAAAATGTTCCCGTAGAAGGCATGTTTAAGAACTATGTAGGCGGCCAGATGCTTCTTACTGAAGATGCCTATGAGAAAATATATCAGGAAAAACCTGAGTATAACTGCTTCCTCATAAAATGTGGCGATGAAAAAATCGCAGTTATCAAAAAATACCTGGAAAATCTGCCGGTTACAGTAACCGATATGAAGACAAAGGAAGAAGAATATTTGGGATACGCGGCCGCGCTTAAAACGGTAGCAGTGCTGTTAATCGGACTCGCAGCGCTGATGGCCGGCGGGGTTTTGATTAACCTGATATATCTTCAGTATTACCGAAAGAAGAGAAGTCTGGTTATAATGCGTATAAATGGTTTTACACCGATTAAGACTGCGGGATATGTGCTCGGCGAATCGGTGGTTACGCATATAATCGGAATGATACTCGGGATTGCCGGCGGATCGTGGTTTTCGCTTCGGATCCTTCGAATTGTGGAGAGCCGCCTGTTTTATATTATTCGTTCGCCGCAGCCTGTTGCATGGCTTTTGGCAGCAGCAGTAATGCTTGTTTTTTCTTTTATGATTCATTTGGTGATAGTCCGTTCCATCATAAAACTGAAACCGACGGAAGATGTTATGATTAGATAATCATCATATTTGACTGTTAGGAGGATACCGTAATGGCGGATTTTTGGAAAGAAAAATCATATTTGACGGAAAAAGTGGGATATTCGATTTTTTCTTTTAAATATTTTGCCGTGCTGGCAGTGATGGCTATAATCATTGCTGTCGCAATTATATTTTTTAAAACGAGGAATGATAAACAAAAACTGATTCTTATCCGCGTTGTTTCAATGGTACCGCTGGGAATGGAGATTATGAAATTCATAGTACTCGTTTCTCAGAACATGTATGTTCCCAAATATTATCCGCTCGGATTCTGCAGCCTGGTTGCATATGTTTTTCCGGTTTATGCATTTGCAAAAAATGAAAAGGTGCGCAATACCGCAAGATGCATCATTTGTATGTCAATGTTTCCCGCAGGCATTGTAACCCTGATTTTCCCTAACTGGATTGGAAACTACAGAATATTTGCGTATATGGCACTGCACAGCGATATATGGCATATGCTGATGATTATCTTCCCCATTTGGACATGGCTTAAGGATCGCGAAAAAATGCGCATGCCCGAAATGATACTCGGCGCCGTAATCATGATTGCTTTGGTACCTTTTGTGGTTATGCTTAATAAAGCCTGGGATGTGAATTACTGGTTTCTGGCTGCGCCGTCGGAAAATCATCCGCTGGCTGCAGTTTACAATTCAATCGGGCCCATAGGATATTTCGCCGGCTGCGTCCTGCTGGCTTTAGTTGTCGGATGGACGTTCGGTATTTTGCAGAATGCAATTTTCCGTAAATATGAGAAAAACAGAAATGATAAATCAACAGGACAATAATTCATACTGTTTGCGCATAAAGTTTGCAATAACATTATAATCCCTGCTTTTTGCGATATTATAACCTTCATTTAAAACAAAATACATCACACGAATGATAGGCATCCCATAATTCTTCCTTTTTTGCATAGCCTGCGAAAATCAGATTATCGGGTGCTTCTTTTATGGCCTCTTTAATATTGTCCGGGATTAATGCGGGCGGAGTATAACCGAACCACATAAAGGTTATTTCAGGCTTTTTCCTTGCCAGTTCGATAAAATCTGTTATTCCCTTTCTTTCTATCATATGGCCGACAGACATGACAATCGGCGCTGATTCGTTTATATGATACCTGTTTTTGAAATTTCTGACAGAGTTTTTGACAGGCTTATTCCAAAAAGGGTAATCAATTCCGTTTGACATCGAAACTATAGGTTTTTTGATTCCGTACCCTGTTAAAAGGGATTTTGAATACTCTGTCGGAGTTACGATTAAAGTTATGTGAGAAATCAGATACGGTATTTACGTACAGTCTCTCGCAGGATTTGACAAAGGCTCTTTCTGAGAAATCATCAAGCACGGTCTGTCTCGCTTTCTGTCCCATGGATAATCTTTTCTCCTGATTGTTCCAAAGGAAATTCAGTTTTTCGATAAAATCGTCTTTGTCTTTGTAAAGATATCCGTTTGTTCCGTTTTTAATTACATCTGTAAGACATTCGTCTTCACGGCATAAAAGAGGTAAGCCTGAAACCATGGCTTCCATGTAGGTTAAGCCCTGGGTTTCACTTTTCGAAGCACTTACAAAAACATCGCCGATCAGATAATATTCTTCAATCTTTTCGGGAGAAACCATACCTGTAAAAATAACTCTGTTTTCAATACCGTTTTCTTTGCATTTGTTTTCAAGAGTCTCTCTGTGAGGACCGTCTCCGACAATTACAAGTCTTAAATTGTTAAGTCTTGAATCTGCGAGGAAATCGAGTATTTCTTCAAGATTTTTTTCTTTAGCAAGTCTTCCGGCATAGAGTAATATAAACTCGTCTTTACCTATTCCGTATTCCGCACGAAGTGTGTCTCTTTTGGATTTGTCTGCGTTTAAATACTTGTCTGTGTTAATTCCTGTGGGAATAACGGTTAAAGGAGCATTTATTTCATAGTCGCTTAACATGCGGTACATTTTTCCCGAAGGAACGATCATGTTTGTTACATGTTTTGAAATGGAGTTTGTAAATTTAATGGCAGCCTTTCTTCCGATTGTTTTGCTCGGACACACATAATGAGTATAGTTTTCGTAGACAGTGTGATATGTGTGAACGATGGGAGATCCTGTTCTTTTGGCTATCATTCTTGCATAGATGAAGGATGAAAATTCACACTGGCTGTGAATTATGTCAGGATTCCAATCCACAAGTTCTTCCAACAGAGAGTTAAGGACGGGCGGAAGCATAATCCTTGCCTCGGGATATATCGCGCCGACAGGGAAGGCAGGCATATAATAAACATTATTTTCTTTTTTCTCAAATGCTGAATCTGAAAGAGTAAGGATACGGACATCATGCCCGTCTTCCTTAAGACCTTTGATAAGATTAAGTGTTGAAGTTACAACGCCGTTAACGGCGGGTGTAAACATATCAGAAGTAATTAGTATTTTCATTTTCGCTGTTTTCCTCCTATGTATGATTGGAGTATAAACAGCGAAACTTAAAAAATAATTGAAAATATTAAAGTTTTTAAATTTTTTGCAATTTTACGTTAAAAACCGTTTCATTTTCGACAGGGCAGTAAACGCTTATCTCGCCTTTATGCCTTAAAACAATGGATTTTGCAATGGCCAGTCCCAGTCCGAAGCTGCCTGAGTTTCTTGAAGAGTCTGTTGTATAAAAACGTTCGAATACGTAAGGAATGTCTTTTTTATCGATTCCTTTTCCGGTATTTTTAACTTCAAGAACGGCCTTGTTTTTGTTTACATGGCATTCAACGGATATTTCTCCGTCTTTTTCGGTATTTTTTATTGCATTATCAACCAGTATTTCTACGAGTTCCGAGATTTCGTCCCTGTTGGCGTTTATATTAATATCTTTATCGATACTGTAGCTGTATTTAACGCCTTTTTCGAAAGAGACACTTTCATATGTAAGTACTATCTCTTCTACGGCCTCGGAGAATGATATTTTGCTGTGATTGTCATTGGGCTGTTCTTCGAGCTTTGATAAGGTCAGTAATCTTTCAATCAGGCGCTTCATGCGCTCTGATTCTTTTATGATGTTGTTTAAATAAAGATTGTCTTTATCCTGAGCCGCGAGGGCCTGTGCGTTTATGCTGATGGCGCCTAAGGGTGTTTTTAATTCATGGCTTGCATCGGAGATAAACTGTTTTTCTCTAAGAATCGCCTGTTCGGCGGGCGCGGTTATAAAACGGGAAAGGAAGAAAATTATTACCAGCAGAGCGGCTGCGCCAAGAATGATAAGAGCGCCTTTTCCGATGGTTTTCCAGAAACTTCGTGAATACATGGAAGAATCCATGATGACAAGCATAATACTGCCGTCACTTTCTTCTTTATACGAATAAATGTATTTTCCGACCTTATAGTTTCCTTCGCCTTTTTTAAGAATATTGTTGATGGTTTTTTCGGATATTTTGGCATAAGTATCTTCGCCGATTATTTTGGTGTTTAAAATCAGTCCGTCTTTGGCAAGATGGAGGCCGACAATCGGATTTTCACCTTCGGTAATATTATTAACCAGTTCTTCCGTTTCGACATCAATATTGTTTAAATCAAATACACCGCTGTCGGAAATCCAGTCGAGCATTTCCTTTTGTGTGATGTTGTTCCAGTATTTGTTATATGCGGTATTGGCGATAAAAAAGAGCCCGAATACAACCAGTAAAAGGGAAGCGGTAACTAAAACGAATTTTTTTCTTAATTTTGCAGTCATTTAATTTTCTCCGGATACAAGGGAATAACCGATGCCCTTTTTGTTTACGATAGAAGTTTTTGTGTTAAGGAAAGCGAATTTTTTTCGTAAAAAAGTGATGTATACTTCGAGGTTGTTGTATTCGCTGTCCGTTTCATATCCCCAGACCTTGTCAAGAATCATGTCCTTGGAAAGAACCTGTCCTTTGTTTAACATAAGGTATTCAAGGAGCTGATACTCGGTCTTGGATAATTTTACCGACTTGTCGCCGAAGCTGAGTTTGTATGTTGAAATATCAAGGCTTATATCATAAGCGTAAATGATACTCTTTTTAACGTCGGCATTGTTACGAACCCTCGCTCTTACGCGGGCCAAAAGTTCTCCTGCATCAAAGGGCTTGGTCATGTAGTCATCGGCGCCGGCATCAAGACCGGTGATTTTATCGTCAATCTGGGATTTTGCGGTCAGCAGTATTACCGGAGTCTGAATTTCTTCTTCACGGATTTCTTTTAGGATTTCTATGCCGCTCATGTAAGGCAGCATTATATCTAAAAGAACCAGATCGTAAATATTGTTTTCAATACATTCAAGTCCCTTTTTTCCGTCGTAAGCGACATCTGTTGAGTAGCCTTCTTTTTCGAGAATGGCTTTAATACCGTCCGTTATTTCTTTTTCGTCTTCAACAATTAAAATTCTCATAATAATCACCTTTATTTTATGAGATTATAATAACCAAATATTATTTTAAAATCAAATAAACGGAGAGGATTATTGTTTCTCATTTATATATATCTGAGCTCTGGATTGTATTATCTCGGCAACTTCTTTTGAGGTTTTCTGACCAAGGAATAAAGGCTGGGTTTCTTCGGCGATAATGTTATTTAAATCGTTATCCCAGTATATAAACCAATCCTTAAAAAATATTTAAAAAAATTAATAATTATATGATATTATTAAAAGTAATAAATCCTTTAAGGATTGTTCTTGACGGGTTGACGGGGGATATTTTATAAGATGAATCCATTTTCGTTCATTTTATATGATATAAAAAGACTTTTCGGACACGGAAAAACAGCGTTTATCGCAATGTTTTCTCCCATTCCCGTTATTTTGATGTTCGCATTATTCATGGCGCCTCTGCTCTTAGATTCCGGAGAAAAATTTTATTCTGTTGCAATCCTCAATGAGGACGATAATGAAAAAGTCAGCCAGCTGATGAATATAATCATTAATTATGAAGTTGAAAAGGGCGATGTTGCGGTATATCCCGTAAAAGAAAAAGCCACCGGCCAAAAACTCGTGGATGAGGGGAAAGTTGCGATTTTTATGTACGTTCCTCCAAATACTTATGTTGATTCCATGAGCGGTAAAAAAGCGGAAATGGAATTTTATTATTCGCCCAATCATGCATTCGATGCACTGATTCTTTATACCGGACTAAAAAGCAGTATTTCTGTTTTCGGCCAGGGCATCGGTGTTGTAAACGAAGCTATTATAATTGCCGAGAAGCTTGGATTAAGCGAAGATGAAATACTGGTTATCTGGAATGACGGAATCGCAGATCTTCTTGGCGTGTTTATTTCGCGAGGCAGAGTAATCGGAAAGAAGGGCATTTTTAACTTCGGCGCCGATTATCATTTCAGACTGATTATTGCCGTTTTGTTTGCTTCCTGTGCGTATTTATCTTCTTTCCCGGTTATATATCTTACAAGCCTCGATTTATCCGAGACTTTCAGTAAAAGAAGCATTCCCGCGAAAAGACTGTTCGGATATTATGTTGCGAGAATTATTTCTGGCGCTGTTTTAATTTTGATTTCTTTTCTTATTATGTTTCCTGTGGCAAGGGCACTAAGAAACATAAAAATTCATTTTGCGTTATCCGTTATTCCGGGCATTCTTTTAACCGCTCTTGTATTTTCTTCACTGGCGGTGTTTATAGGCTCCCTGTTTAAGCGCGGACAGTCGGCTCTTTGGGCGGGACTTTATTTTGGAACCGCATCCATTGCAGCGGTATCGTTTTTATCCGACAAGGGTAATCTGCCGGGGGTTGTGTCTTTTATGATGAGGATCTCTCCGTTCAGGGCGAGTGTGAGTATCTTTTCGAATGCCATGTTTAATTTTGTGGCCGAGAGATACGTTTTTGATTTGTGTATTCTGGCAGCTGCGTTTGCAATATTTTTCGCGGCGGGTTTTTTAATATATCGTAAAAGGAGTGCCGTATGAATTATCTTTCGCTGCTTAAAGGCAGAACAAGGGCAATGCTTACGGATATTTCTTCTTTAGCCGTTATAATCATTGCCGTCGTGGTTTCAATATATATTTCGCAATACAGCAACGCCGAAAATCCCAAGGAAATCATGATTGAAGTCGTGAATTACGACGAGGGTGCGCTCGGAGAACGCCTGATTGAAATCCTTTCTTATGAAGAGGATTTTAATTTCCGCGTATCGAATTATGACGAGGCAATTAACAATCTTGCGATGGATAAGGCGCAGGGCATAATCGAAATTTCGCCGGATTTCACCAAAAAGATTAAGCGAAGCGAATATGAATCCCTGGTCAAAGTTACTGTAATGGCGGATTCGTATGAAATGACGACATTTACTGAAATGGTAATTAATGATGCGATAAAAGTCTGGTCGGAAGAACTTGTCAGAAAAAGAATCACCGAAATCGAAGGATCAAGTGAAGAAGATTTGGATGAGTTTATCGCAAATACGAAAGACGCATGGAAATCCGAAGGGCTTTTGGACATAAAGAGTATTATGGCTGCAGAAAGCGAGCCCGAAAAGGAAGAAAACTATTTCGGCATCAGATGGTATGCGTTTTTTGCACTGTTTTATCTTTGCATCAGCGGAACATGGATGTGCGGTTACTCAAGTACCGGACTGTTAAGAAGAGTGTCGGGGAAAGGCGGAAAAACCTCCTTACTCTTTATATTCCAGTCGCTTCCGGGAATAGCTGTTTCCTTACTTGGTTTTATTCCGGTTCTTATAATAAGCGGCCATCCGAATCCTTTTAGGGTGTTTGTTTCTTTTATGATTTATATTTGCTCGTCGGCGGCGGTTGCCCTGATAATATGCTGTATATCGGGTAAGTTTTCAAATCTTGTTCTGATTTCTCCGATTGCGGTAGCGGCAGTTTCGCTTTTCGCGGGACTTCTCTGCGAGCTTCCTGAATGGGCGAGAGTATGGGATATAACATCGGTAGTGGTTCCCGGACACTGGTTTTACAATGCGATATTTGATAAAAGATATTTTGCGGGCTCCGTTATTGCGCTTGCGTGCTGGTTTTTACTCGGAATGTTTACTGCATGGATTATCAGCAGAAGAAAAAGGATTGAATAGATGAAAGCAGAAAAGGAAGAAAAAAACAAATCCGTTTTTATATTAAGTCTGGTGGGCGTTATTATTCTGGTCTTAACGAACAGAGTCTGCGAGCGGTTTTTGCCCGGATATTCGATACCGGGGAGCGAGAGCCTACTGATAAAAATTTTTATGGCGATTGTGTCGGTGATTGCGCTCATTCTGGTACTTTGCGGCAAACTGTCGTTTTCACTTTCGTGTTTTAAGATATCAAAGGAATGCAACGCCAAACGCGAGTTTCTGGAAGTGGCTATCGTAATTCTTTTATATACGGCGGTTCTGCTCGGATACAGATTTTATTTAAATACCAAAGATCCTGTGGTGGCAGCGCGCCCTTATTTTGCATTGTATTTAACCACGAATTACCGCTGGTCGTATCCGTTTATTTCCCTGTGGCAGGAACTGCTCATAAAACCTTTATGGCAGGATAATGTCAAACAGGCCATGGGCGGCAGAAAATGGATAACGTTAATCTACATTGGACTGCTTTTCAGTGTATTCCACATGCACTACAGACTGATTACATTTTTAGGCGCGGGAATAATGTGTTTCGTGACGGGAATTCTCTATGAAAGAGATAAAAATATCTGGGGTGTCTGGATCTTGCATTTTGTATTCGGAATTCTGCCGAGAACTATAGGCTTGGGATAAAACATATGAACAGTAAACTTTCTTTGAAACTTAAAAAACGAAAAGGCAAAATAATATATCTTTGTGTAATAGAGCTCCTCTTACTGGCGCTGATTATTTATTATCTGTTTGTCGCTAAAGATAACGTTAACGCAATAAGGGTGACAATAACTCTGCTTTTGGCAATGGTTCCGGTTGTCCTGGAAATTCTTTTTGATATGTGGATTCCGTGGCCGATGTATTGTTTCCTGGTTATTTATGCCACTGAACATACAATGGGCTCCTGCTTTAATCTGTATCTTTATTTGCCCTGGTGGGACGATATGATGCACTGTACGGGCGGCTTCATGTTTGCAACGTTCGGATATTATTATCTCTCTATCGAAGATGAGATAACCTTGAAAAAACGCATCCGTAATATTTTTTATGCGATTTCACTTGCTGTTTTCATCGGGGTTTTATGGGAAATAGTAGAATATCTGGTGGATACGTTATTTATGTTTGATATGCAAAAAGATGTCCTGGTTACAAGAATCAATTCATATCTTTTAACAAGCAATAACGGAGAACTGCAGTCGATTGACAACATAAAAGAAGTAATTGTGGACGGACAGGTTTTGCCCGGATATATCGATATCGGCCTTAACGATACAATGGCAGATATGATAACGACTTTAACGGGTGCGGTTGTTTTATCCTTATACTGTTTGATCGACCGCGAAAAACATCCTCTTTTGAAATTTGAAAAAAACTCATAAAAGACATAAAAAAAGGTTCCGGCATTTTTGCTGAAACCTTAGCAGCGCCACAAGGATTCGAACCTTGAGATGACGGAGTCAGAGTCCGTTGCCTTACCGTTTGGCGATGGCGCTATTTTTTAGACACTAATGTATTGTACACGATATCAAATGAAAACGCAACAAATATTTTTTAAAAATGTTAAATGTGTTTTATTGATTATAAGGGTTTGCTGTGTTATAGTGTATGTAGTTTTCAATACTACATATAAAGATTTCTAATACCACAGGAGTTAAACGATGGGAAAATACTTACTTACTTGCGATACTGCAGTCGATTTAAGCCTTGACTATTTAAAATCTAAAAACATTCCTTTTGTAAGTTTTCATTTCAATCTGGACGGTGTGGATTATACCGATGATTTGGGCGTCAGCCTTTCTTATGAAGATTTCTACAAAAAAATTGACAATGGCTCAATGCCCGTGACATCACAGGTTAATATTGCTGACTGCATTGATATGTTTGAAAAATATCTGAAGGAAGGATATGACATTCTTCATCTTGCTTTTTCGTCGGGACTTTCAGGCACCTACAACAGTGCGCATACCGCGGCAGAAGAGGTAAGAGATTCTTATCCTGACAGAAAGTTAATCGTGATTGACTCTCTCGCAGCATCTTCGGGATACGGCCTTCTTTTAGACGCAATGATTGAAAAGAAAGAAAACGGAGCCACAATAGATGAGCTCGCGGCATTTGCCGAGGAAGAGAAGCTTCGCGTACAACACTGGTTCTACACCACGGATTTAACACATTTTAAGCGCGGCGGCAGAATCTCCGCGACAGCGTGTGCGATAGGAAATTTCTTAAATCTCTGTCCGCTCATGAATGTGGATCCCGAAGGAAAACTTGCTGTTCAGTATAAAATTAAAGGCAAGAAAAAAGCCGCCAGGGAAGCGGTAAACAAAATGCTCGAACTTTGTGAAAACGGCAAAGATTACAACAAGCGCTGCTTCATATCAAACTCGGGATGCATTGAGGATGCAAAATATCTTGCGGATCTTTTAAACGAGACTTTCCCGAACATAAAAGACGGAGTTCAGATATTTGATATCGGAACAATTATCGGAACACATACAGGAAGAGGAACGGTAGCGCTGTTCTTCTTCGGAAATAAGAGAGAAAACTAACACATCCTTGTTCATACTTAATTTAACCGGCATGTTTTCGTTAAAAGACTACATGTCGGTTTTTTATTTATGTTATAATATCAGATATCAACTTTAGGAACGGCTTAAATGAAAAAGACACTTAACAATGTGATTAAAATTGCATATATAGTACTGGCCCTGCTTACCTTACTCGGTATTGTGAAGGCTTTGTTTGTGAGCATTGACGTGGATGAATCCTATGCTGTGGCTCAGGCGTACCGTCTGGTGACCGGCGACAAGCTTATGTATGATATGTGGGAGCCCCACCAGTTTTCGGCCTTCTTGCCGGCATTCTTTTTATATCCTTTCGTAAAGTTTTTTAAGAGCACGGATTACTGCGTGATTTATTTAAGAATGGCAGGACTTTTAATTCACCTTGCTCTCGGAGTTTTTCTTTTCTTTGTTACGAAAAAGGAAACCGATTCGCGCGTGGCGGCATTTGCATTTTTGTTTCACTTAAATTTCCTGCCCAAATGGGTTGCAATGCCCGAGTTCGAAGTGATGCATTACTGGAGCATGCTCTCGGTATTTCTTCTTTTGCTCGTAGCGGATAAAAAGAAAAAAATCATTCTTTATTTCCTCGCCGGACTCTGCTTCGGAGTGAGCGTCCTCTGCTATCCGACGATGATTCCGATATTCTTTGTTCTGGTGATTGCGATGGCGGTCAGAAAGAAAAAAGAAGGCATTCTTCCGTTTTTTGCGGGAACGATGGTTGTCGGACTTATCACCGTGGTCGTGATTCTTATTAATGTTTCGCCGAGCGAACTGCCGTTTTTCGTAAGCTACATTCTGATGGATTCGTCGCATACCTCAGCCGGAATGGGCTATAAGCTTGCCACATATCCTGCGGAATTAAAAGCGCAGGGTACGGAGATTGCAGTCGGTCTTATTGTCGGAATTGTGCTTGCGCTTATTTACCGCATCGTGCAGAAGATTGTGTGGAAGAGAAAAATAGAAGTTTTTTCTTTTATGATAAATATTCTTGTATTCGCTACGATTTGGCTCTCGATTAAAACGCTTTTCGGATATGTGTTCGGAAACGAAAATCAGTTTTATCTTCAGTCCAGATACATCGTGTATGCAGTGCTTTTTATGATAATCTGCATTAAGGAATACAAGCGTTTTTCGGCGGAGCTCTGGTATGCAATCATTCCGGCACTGCTTACGCTTCCGATGGTTTTTGCGATTACGAACATGGATTCCAACTCGCTTTATTCAAAACTTTTCATCGCGGTTATGGCCGGAATTATTATTATCGGCAAAGAATACATCATAAAAGAAGAGAAGAAAAACTTAGGCAAATCGGATTTGATCCTTTCCGTATGCTGCATGCTTTTCTGCATGTTATGTCTTTTCGGATGCAGGCTGCTTCTTTTACGAGTTAACGGATGTATGCCGGTTACGATTATGGCGAAGCTTGAAAAAGTCGAATACGGTCCGGCGAAAGGAATTTACGTTTTAAAGAATCAGGCGGACGCATGGAACGGTTCGTATAAGGCTTTCAAAGAAGTGATAGACTCGGATAAAAACGTGCTTTACATCGGACAGGAGCAGCTGTTCTACGTAACATTCGCCGACAGGGTAACGACGCCGTCCGTGCAGGGAACCACCGTGTTTAACGAAATGTATGGAAAATATTATGAGGTATTTCCGGAGAAATATCCCGAGATTGTGGTAAGGGATGCATCGTTTGAAGTCAATCCCGCATACTACTGTTCGGATGAGAACGAGTACATTTACAAGTGGCTTTCGGACAACTGTGAGACGGTCGATTTACTGAACAACGGATACTACGAAATTGTATCAGTAAACAAAAAATAATCATGAGTAATTATTTGCAAAATAATATCTTTCCATTATAATAGTATAGGTCTGCAGAAGACCATAAAGGGTTTTAAGGGTTGTTTTTATAAAAAATAAGGGGAAAATATGGAAGGCAATATTGGTTTATTCGGACAATTTAAGTATGTTTTTAAAGGTTTAATCAAACCGCGATTTTTCAACAGACTGGCTAACCAGTCCACGTTCAAGGTTGTGATTTATACCATCATAGCGGTTATCGCAAGCGCCGCTGTTTACTGGGGCATTATTTATTTAAGATGTCTGGGCGGTAACGGATTTATTACGCAGACCGTTGATACGATAAAGACTGTTCCTCAGTTTTCATTCACTGCGGGAACGGTAAAATTTGAGGAGAATACATATATTCAGCTCAACGAGAATCAGTACGTTGTATTTAACTCTGACATCGATAACGCTGACAAACCGTATATAGACAAAGTTGAAATTTTAACAGACTGGTCAAACGGAAAAACCGTTATTGTTTTTAACGCAAAATCTCTTACCAGCATCAACATGGTAGGCATGACCTCAACGCTTAAGTATGCGGACGTGGCAGATTTAATCGGTCTTCCCAGCACTTTCAACAGAGAAGGCTTCATTAATATATTCAAAGAGAAATTCATTATATTCTATCTTATTATTGCAGGTATTTCTCTTATCTGGTTCGGCATTAAAGCTGTTTTTGTCGGATTTCTTTTCGGCGGAATCGGCTTTGGCATCAACAAGATCATCAAGCAGCCTTACAATTTTAAGGAAATAGTCAGAATATCCCTTTACATTACGGGTATGACCAATATTTTAAGAAATGCAATCAACGCATCGCCGATCAAACCGGCATGGATGCTTCTTAATATTGCCTTCATTCTTATAGTGGGCATTTATCTTTTCTTTGCACTTGCAGGCGCTACTGAAGAGACAGGTCCTTCAAGCACCATCGTCTTCAACAAACCTTCATCCAAGAAATTTGAAGATATTCCTGCACCCGATCCTTTTGCAAAGAAGAATTACGATGCACCCAAGACATCTACGATTTCTTTCTCAAGAAAAACAGAAAGTCCCGCACCTGCACCTCAGGTTGCACCCGTAGAAAGCGCACCTTCGGCAGGAATGGGCGGATCTCTTTACAGAAGTTCGTCTAGTTCGGTTACTACAAGCACTCCTTTTACGAAGAAAGTTGCAACCGAGACAGCTTCCACAGAGAACCTGTCATTCAGCTCGGGCATCGTGGAAGAAAGCGCACCCGAAACAACTTACGAAAGCGTTTCATACAGCGAACCCGAAGTTTCATATGCAGAACCCGAAACAACTTATACAACATATACAGAGCCCGAACCCGCTCCCGCTCCCGAACCCGTATCTGCCATAGTTAAGAGCGATATCGGTACATTCGGCGGACTCGGCGGAATCTCTTCAAGCGGTTCAGGCGAGAAGAAGAGCAAACCCAAATACGACAGACCGATTACCGCACCTGATGCATACAACGGACTTTATTACAGCGGTTCGGATTCTGAAGAAAGTTACGAGAGCAATTACGGCTCAGGTACTCTTATTGACAGAGGCAGTTCATACGGAAAGACGCTCGGTGCACCCGCAGCAAGCTCTTCATCCAATCCTTATGCATCCGTTCTCGGCGTACCTACAGCTTCAACAACGGCAAGCACAGCTCCTTCGGGACTCGGCGGAAGCCTCTATGCAAATCACCATGACAGTGCTCCCGCACAGTCTTCCGAACATGTGTCATTTACTACAAAGGACGGCAGCAATCCTTTCGGAAACGGCGGATTTTATCTTTCCGCACCTCCCAAGAAAGGTGCTTCGAACCCCACACCCAATACGGTTAAAAAGGGCGGTAAGACAGTCAACAGATATTCTGATGACGACTTTGCGGCATGGGAAAGAGAAACTTATGCCGAAGAATACAGCAAACCCAGAGGCGGCTTTGGCAACAATATTTTCTAGGACGGATAAACATGTTTTTAATAGGTAACAGACAGGCCTTAAAGGCCGTAAAAAGAGTGGACTTCGGAATGTATTTCTCCGAAGACGGTCATGAGGATCAAAGGGTGCTGCTTCCGAAGAAGGAAGTTCCCGAAGACCTTAAAATCGGAGACACTCTTGAACTGTTTCTTTACAAGGATTCAAACGACAGACTAATAGCGACCAGGAGAAATCCCAAGATTAGTGTCGGCAATATAGCTCTTTTACGAGTGAGTCAGGTTTCCAAAATCGGAGCGTTTCTTGACTGGGGACTCGAAAAAGATTTGTTTTTACCTTTTAAGGAACAGACAGCTAAGTTAAATGTCGGAGACGAATGTCTTGTCAGGGCTTACATAGACAAGTCCGAAAGAATCTGCGCTTCGATGAAGATTTATAAATACCTTGAGACCGGCAGCGGTTATGAAAAGGACGACTGGGTAAACGCAAGAGTGTACGAGATATCCGAAAGATTCGGCGCTTTCTGCGCCGTGGACGACAAATACTCGGCGCTTATTCCTGCGAAGGAACTGACTAAGGAAATTCACGTGCTCGATACGTTCGAGGCAAGAGTGACCGGAGTGCTCGAGGACGGCAGACTGAATCTGGCGCTTCGTGACAAGGCGTATGCGACGATTGACAAGGACGCCGACTACGTAATGTACTTAATCAGACAGTACGACGGCGTACTTCCTTTCAACGACAAGGTATCACCCGAGATCATAAAACGCGAATGCAATATGAGCAAAAACCAGTTTAAGAGAGCCGTAGGGCATCTTTTAAAGCAGGGCGAGATAGAAATCGGGGAAAAAGTTATATATTCGAAAGAAAGAAGAAAGTAGTGCACAAAGGCTCAAATACGGGCTTTTGTGCATTTTTACTATAATTGAACGAGACTGTTATAAAAAAACAAACATTTGACAGACAAAATATATAAAAAAGGTAGATATTTTTTGGTAAATATATTAAACTGTTAGAGTAGGCATGTAAAAATATATAATTGCCGTTACGGCATATTGTGAGTTTTGTATAGGGGTGGAGAGAAAGATATGGTATCTAACCAAATTTTACAACAGTCAATCGAAGGCATTAAAAGCATATCCAGAGTGGATTTATGTGTGACCGACGCAGAAGGCAAGACCATAGCCAGTACTATGAGCTCGTCTGTTAACTATCAGTCACAGGTAAGAGAGTTTGTCAAATCTTCTGCAGACAGCCAGGAAATTCAGGGCAGTCAGTTTTTTAAGATTTATGACGAGCAGACACTCGAATATATTGTAATCTGCGCTTCAAGCGGAGAGAATTCTTATCTTGTCGGAAAGATGGCGGCTTTCCAGATTCAGAGTCTTGCGGTTGCATACAAAGAGAGATTTGATAAAGACAACTTTATCAAGAACCTCCTTTTGGATAACCTTTTGCTCGTAGATATTTACGGCTATGCCAAGAGACTTCACATTCCTCTCGATGCATCGAGAGTGGTTATTTTAATTGACAACACACGCAACAAAGACATGGATATTCTTTCAATCGTAAAAGAAGCCATGCTCGCCGAGAAGCGTGATTTTGTCAGCGCGGTAGATGAAAAGAACGTTGTAGTTATAAAAGAAATCCAGAGCGATAACGCACAGAAGGAAATCGATGTTGCAATCGCCGGCCTTCACAAGCTTCTTGCAAAAGAAAACGCAAAGAACATCCGTATTTCCTACGGTACGGTGGTTAATGAAATTAAGGATGTTTCCCGTTCGTACAAGGAAGCAAAGATGGCACTTGACGTAGGCGGTATTTTCTTTGAAGACAGAAACGTTGTCGCATACGGCGAACTCGGTATAGGAAGACTTATTTATCAGCTTCCGATTCCTCTTTGCAAAATGTTCATCAAAGAGATTTTCGACAATGTTAATCCCGAGGAATTTGACGAAGAAACAATTACAACCATCAAGAAGTTTTTCGAAAACAGTTTGAACGTTTCCGAGACTTCCAGACAGTTGTTTATTCACAGAAATACACTGGTTTACAGACTTGACAAGATCCAGAAAACAACAGGTCTTGACTTAAGAATTTTCGAAGATGCGATTACATTCAGAATTGCTCTTATGGTAGTTAAGTACATGAAGTACATGGAGTCGCTTGAATATTAATTTAGGAGTTTAGGTTAAATGGCAGAAAAAAAGAGAAGAAGACGCGATTCGGCGATGGATGAAATAGCCGATTACGCCATCTATCTTGACGATGTAAGCAAAACATTTTCCGACGGTGTTCCCGCTCTTTCAAACATCAATCTGAAAGTTAAGCAGGGTGAATTCGTATTTATCGTCGGAGTTTCAGGTGCGGGTAAATCCACACTTATTAAGCTTCTTTTAAGAGAGCTTAAAGCAGACAGCGGTACGGTATTCGTTAACGGATATAATCTTATGACTATCAGACACGGCAGAATTCCGAAGTTCAGAAGAACGCTCGGAGTTGTTTTTCAGGACTTCAGACTCCTAAAAGACAGAAACGTGTATGAAAACGTTGCATTCGCACAGAGAATCGCCCAGAAATCCGAAAGAGAAATCAGAACTAACGTTCCGAGCATGCTTTCCCTCGTAGGACTTGCCGGAAAATATAAGGCTAAACCCAAGCAGCTTGCCGGCGGCGAGCAGCAGAGGGTTGCTATCGCAAGAGCTTTGGTTAACCAGCCCAAGCTTCTTCTTGCCGATGAGCCTACGGGTAACCTGGACCTTTACAATACACAGGAAATCATGCGTCTTTTAGAGACCATAAATGAAAACGGCACCACGGTTGTTGTAGTTACTCACAACGAAAAACTCGTTAACGAGATGAAGAAGAGAGTAGTTACCATCAGACAGGGTATGATTGTTTCCGACGCCGAGAACGGAGGTTATTTCGATGAAGATTAGAACTTTCTTTTATACCATCGAACAGGGTATCGCAGGCGTATTTAAAAACAAATGGTTTACCTTTGCCACAGTAGCCACCATTTCGGCATGTCTTTTCGTGTTCGGTATCTTTTATGCAATAGCATTCAATGTATTTAATATAGTTAAAAACGCAGAGCAGAACGTTTCCATTACGGTATTCTTCGATGAAGGAATTACCGATGAGCGTATCGATGAAATCGGTGACATGATCGGACGTCGTACCGAGGTCGCAAGATACGAACTCATTACCGCTGAAGAAGCATGGGAAAAGTTTTCCGTACAGCTCGGAGAATATGCAGAAGGCTTTACAGAGAACCCTCTTGAAAACTGCGCGAACTATCAGATTTATTTAAGCGACGTTACCATGCAGTCACAGCTTGTAAGTTATCTCGAAGGTGTTGACGGTGTCAGAAAGATCAACAAATCCGACTTTACCGCAGATACGCTTTCAGGCCTCAACATGGTTTTATTTTATGTATTTATCGGAATTATAGTTATCCTCTTTGCGGTAAGTATATTCCTTATCAGCAATACGGTTACGATGGGTATTTCCGTTCGTAAGGAAGAAATTACGATCATGAAATATGTAGGCGCCACCGACTTTTTCGTGCGTGCTCCTTTCGTATTCGAGGGAATGATAATAGGACTTATCGGCGCGGCAATTCCCATGGGACTTTTGTATTATCTGTATGAAATTGCCACGAGATTTATTACGGAAAAGTTTGCATTCCTTTCATTCCTTAAATTCATGCCGGCATTTGAGATTTTCACATATCTGATTCCTTTCTCGCTTGTAATCGGTATCGGAATCGGTTTTGTGGGAAGTTTCTTCACGGTACGCAAACATTTGAAAGTGTAATTTCGGAGTTTTTTATGAGTCGAGCTAATGTTAACAGACTGGTTAGTATAATTATTATTCCGGTTTTGACAATGGGACTTTTCTTTTCGACTCCGTTTTCCGCAATAGCTTTTGCAACCAATCCTTCCGATTCATCCGCGAATACCACAACTGAAACAAGTGAAGATACCAAGGATGCCGAAAAAGAAAAGGAAGAAAAAGAAAAAGCGGAAAAAGAAAAGAAAAATGCGGAAAAGAATGCACTCGAACAATCCATAAAAGAAAAAGAGAATGCAATCGCCAACGCCAAGAACGAAAAGAATGCCCTCGCAAAAGGGAAAACGGATGTTGAAAAAATAAAACAGTCACTTGAAAAAAGCAAGGCGGACTTATCTCAGTACGTTTCAGAACTTGATGCCCAGGTTAACTCTATAGAAGAAAAAATACTGGACTTAAAAGGCCAGATAGCCGTTAAGGAAAAAGAGATCGAACAGACACAGAAGGATCTCGAAGAAGCAATCGCTATAAAAGATAACCAGTATGAGTGCATGAAAAAGAGAGTTAAGGCAATCTACGAGCAGGGCGACAGTTTCTATCTTGAACTTCTTTTAAACGCCCAGGGTCTTGGCGATTTCCTTAATCAGATGGATTATATCGAGGATCTCTCGAAATATGACGACAGAATGTTCAAGGAATATGAAGAGACCGTCGAATACGTAAAAATATGCGAAGAGCAGCTCGAAGAGGAAGAAGAACTCTTGCAGGCAACCAAGCAGGCAGCAGAAGACGAGCAGGCAGCGGTTGAAGAACTGATTTCCCAGAAACAGGCAGAAATTGCAGCCGTACAGGATGAGATAGTCGATCAGGAAAGAGCCATCAGAGAATACGAGGCGGAAATCGCAGAGCAGAACGCAACGATTACCGAACTCGAAAGAATAGTGGCTCAGGAGAAGAAAGCTCTTGAGAACATGCGTGTTTACGACGGCGGCGCATTCTGCTGGCCGTGTCCCGCATATAAATATGTTTCTTCGGACTTTGGCAACAGAATTCATCCTACGCTTAAAATCAATCTGTTCCATAACGGCGTCGACCTCGCGGCACCTGCAGGCTCGAACATTCTGGCTGCATATGACGGAGAAGTTGTTTCTGCATCATATACCGCAGCAATGGGCAACTACGTTATGATTGATCACGGCGGCGGACTGTATACGGTATATATGCATGCTTCCAAGCTTAACGTATCGGAAGGACAAGAAGTAAAGAGAGGAGATGTTATTGCTTACGTAGGTTCTACCGGAAGAAGTACGGGTAACCATCTCCATTTCAGCGTAAGATTAAACGGCGATTATGTTTCGCCCTGGAATTATATAGTTAAACCTTAATTATCGGAGGCGGGTTGTGGATAACACAAATTTAAACGCTCAGGCAAAACCCAAAAAGAAAAGCAGAGTCTGGGCTGTAATCAGATCAATTTTAATATTTGTTTTAGGACTTATTATCGGTTCGGGATCGGTTCTTTTAATAGTTTTACTTATCGTAGGACTGACAATCGGTTTAAACAAACAGAAGTATGATGAGCTTACCGCACAGAGCGATTTCTTGAATTCGGATACTTTAAGTAAAATAGACCAGCTCGAAAAATACATCAGAGCATACTATTACGAGGACGTTGAAGAGAAAGACCTTGAAAACGGACTTTACTACGGAATTATGAACGGTGTCGGCGATCCTTATACGGTTTATTATTCACCCGAAGAATACAAGGATATGACCGCCAGCTGGAACGGCAATTACGAGGGTATCGGCGCTTATCTTAAGATGGATACCGATGTCGGATATGCTCAGATTGAGAGCTTTATCGAAGGCGGTTCCGCCAAGGAAAGCGGAGAATTAAAGGTCGGCGACTACATTGTGGCAGTCGACGGCATGGAAATGTACGGCAAGACCTTAAACGAAGTTGTATCTTACGTCAGAGGCGAGGAAGGTACATTTGTTACATTAACCGTTGAAGGTACGGACGGCAAGCGTGACGTTACGCTTGAGAGAAGAAAGATTGATACCCCTACCGTTGAGTACAGCGAAAAGGACAACGGTATCTGGTATATCAAGATTACCGAGTTTGATGCTATTACAACAAGTCAGTTTGAAGAAGCCATCAATGCTGCAAGAGATGCAGACATGAAAGGTCTTATCATCGACTTAAGAGGCAACCCCGGCGGAAACCTTGACGTAGTAGTTGATATCTGCCGAGAACTTCTTCCCAAGGGACTGATAGTTTATACGGAAGACAAGTACGGCAACCGTAACGAATTCTCCTGCGACGGCAAGAACGAAATCGATGTTCCTCTTGCAGTATTAATCGACGGAGGTTCGGCTTCCGCTTCCGAAATCATGGCAGGTGCCATCAAGGATTACGGTATCGGTACTCTTATCGGAACCACCACGTACGGCAAAGGTATCGTTCAGAGTATTCTGCCTTTGGGTGATGGCTCGGCCATCAAGATTACGACCAGCAAATACTACACTCCAAACGGTAACAATATTCATAAAATCGGTATCGAACCCGACGAAGAAGTTACCTTTGATTCCGAGAAATATCTCGAGGATGAGACCGACAATCAGCTCGACTATGCGCTCGATTTTGTAAAGAAACAGATTAAGTAAAATAAACGAACAAATGTTCTGAATAATGTAGACATATTTTGAAAAAAATGATATGCTTAACTTCGGCATATCATTTTTTAATGTGTACCATTTAGGGACAGACCAGTTCTATTTTAGGGATAAGAAATATGGATTTCAAACTTCATTCAGAATATAAACCTACAGGCGATCAGCCGCAGGCCATTAAAGACCTGGTGGAGGGATTTAAGAAGGGCAATCAGTGCCAGACACTGCTTGGTGTTACGGGCTCGGGTAAAACTTTTACGATGGCGAATGTTATTGAAGCCTTAAACAAGCCCACATTGATTATCTCACACAACAAAACGCTCGCAGGTCAGCTTTACTCGGAGATGAAAGAATTCTTCCCCGAAAACGCCGTTGAGTATTTTGTTTCGTACTACGATTACTATCAGCCTGAGGCTTATGTTCCTTCGACGGACACTTACATCGAAAAAGATTCGTCGGTTAACGAAGAAATTGACAAATTAAGACTTTCCGCCACCGCATCCCTTACCGAAAGAAGGGATGTTATTGTCGTGGCTTCCGTTTCCTGTATATACGGCTTGGGCAGCCCGGAAGATTACGAGAGCATGATAATGTCACTGCGTCCCGGAATGCAGATTGACCGTGACGAAATCATTGCTCGTCTCGTTGACATGCAGTATGAGCGAAACGACATGGACCTCACCCGTTCATCTTTTAGGGTAAGAGGTGACACGCTCGAGATAGCCAAAGCCGAAGGCGGCGAGGGCGTTGTACGTCTTTCTTTCTGGGGCGACGAAATAGAAGAGATAGCGGAGATTGACCCCGTAACGGGCAAAAAGAAAGCGCTGCTTTCATACGTCGCAATCTTCCCCGCTTCGCACTATGTTATCTCAAAAGAAAAAATAGATATCGCCTGTGAAAAACTCGAAAAAGAAATGCATGAGCGTGTTGAATATTTTAAGAGCGAAGACCGTTTCGTCGAAGCGCAGAGAATACTCGAGCGAACCACATTTGACTTGGAGATGCTAAAAGAAACAGGAACCTGCTCGGGCATTGAAAACTACGCGCCCGTGCTCGCGGGATTAAAGCCCGGCGATCCGCCTCACTGTCTGATGGATTATTTTAAGGATGATTTTCTTTTAATCATCGACGAGTCGCATATTTCGATACCCCAGATAGGCGGTATGTATGCAGGCGACAGAGCGAGAAAGAACACGCTCGTGGATTTTGGTTTCAGACTTCCTTCGGCGCTTGACAACAGACCTTTGTCGTTCGACGAATTTGAAGACAGAATAGACCAGCTTTTATGCGTATCCGCAACACCTTCGAAGTACGAAGAAGAGCATGAAATGCTTAGAACCGAGCAGATTATTAGACCTACGGGACTGCTTGATCCTGAGATTTTCGTGCGCCCTACCGAAGGCCAGATTGACGATCTGATTTCTGAGATAAATAAAGTAACTAAGGGCGGAAATAAGGTTCTTGTTACCACGCTCACCAAGAGAATGGCTGAAGATTTAACCGACTATTTAAAAGAAGTCGGTATCAGAGTAAAATATCTTCACTCGGATATTGACACTTTGGAGAGAGCGGAAATAATTAGAGATATGCGTCTCGATGTGTTTGATGTTTTGGTCGGCATCAATCTTTTACGAGAAGGACTGGACATTCCGGAAATCGCACTCGTGGCTATAATCGATGCAGACAAGGAAGGCTTCCTTCGTTCGGCGACTTCACTGATTCAGACGGTCGGCCGTGCAGCGAGAAACTCGGAAGGTCATGTAATCATGTACGCCGACACCATCACCGATTCAATGAAGGTGGCGATAGACGAGACAGCGAGACGTCGTGAGATTCAGATGAAGTATAATGAAGAGCACGGCATCATTCCGACTACAATCAAGAAAGCGGTCAGAGACGTGATTTCAATCTCGAAGAAAGTGGCCGAGGCTGAAAACACATGGAAGATGGAGCCTGAGAGCATGACCCGCGAGGAAATCAGCAAGCTCATTGTATCCGTCGAAAAACAGATGAAGAAAGCGGCAACGGATCTCGACTTCGAGAACGCGGCTATTTACCGTGACCAGCTTGCCGAACTTAAAAAGATAAGAAATGAAATAGAGGAATAATATGGCACAGAAAATGCTTCCGAAATCCGATGTTATCAGGATTGTAGGCGCAAAAGAACATAACTTAAAAGGCTTAAATGTGGAAATCCCGAGAAACAAGTTTGTCGTTATCACGGGACTTTCGGGCTCCGGCAAATCATCACTTGCGTTTGATACGATTTACGCCGAAGGCCAGAGAAGATATATGGAATCGCTCTCGTCCTATGCGAGACAGTTCCTCGGACAGATGGAAAAGCCCAATGTCGAATTTATCGAGGGCCTTTCTCCCGCAATCAGTATCGATCAGAAGTCCACGAACAGAAACCCGAGATCCACGGTCGGAACCGTAACGGAAATCTATGATTATTTAAGACTTCTCTATGCGAGAATCGGTATTCCTCACTGTCCCGAGTGTGGCAAGGAGATTTCCAGACAGACCGTCGACGAAATGGTCGACCGTATTCTATCCCTTCCCGAGGGCACCAAAATTCAGGTCCTTTCTCCCGTTATCAGAGGCAGAAAGGGTGAGCACGAAAAGCTTTTGTCAAGAGCGGCAAAGAGTGGTTATCTTCGTGCGAGAATCGACGGCAATCTGTATGAGCTCGACGAAGAAATCAAGCTTGATAAAAACATAAAGCACAATATCGATATCGTTATCGACCGACTTATCGTAAAAGAAGATATCCAAAGCAGACTGACGGAATCCGTAGAGAATGCACTCGCACTTTCCGAAGGTCTTCTTACCGTGGCTGATTCCGAAGGCAAAGAATACAATTTCAGCCAGTCGTTTTCATGTCCGGACTGTGGTGTCAGCATTGACGAAATCGAACCGAGAAGCTTCTCCTTCAACAATCCTTTCGGCGCATGTCCTGCGTGCGATGGTTTGGGATTTAAGAGAGAATTTGACATCAACCTGATGATTCCCGACAGATCACTTTCTCTGTCACAGGGCGCCATCCAGGTTATCGGCTGGAAGAACAGCAAGAACGACGGTTCTTTTTCGAACGGAGTTTTATCTGCGCTTGCAAAACATTTTAAGTTTTCGCTCGATACTCCTTTTGAAGATTTGCCCGCCAAGATTCAGGACATTATCATAAACGGAACCAGTGAATTTGTGGACGTTTACTATGAGAGCTCGAGAGGAAGAGGAGTATATCCTATTCAGTTCGAAGGCCTCTTTAAAAACGTTGTCGACAGATATCGTCAGACACCTTTTGAATCTGCAAGAATGGAATACGAAAAATACATGTCAGACACGCTTTGTGCAGAGTGTAAAGGCATGAGACTTAAGAAGACCTCGCTCGCTGTTACGGTTAATGATAAAAACATTTATGAAGTAACAATGATGCCTCTCGGTGAACTGCATAAGTTCTTCACCGATATGGAACTTACAGGCAATGCGGCTCTTATCGGCAATCAGATCTTAAAAGAAATCCGTTCAAGAGTAGGCTTCCTCATGGATGTAGGTTTGGGTTACCTTGCGTTGTCACGTCCTACCGCGACTCTTTCGGGCGGCGAGGCACAGAGAATCCGTCTTGCCACACAGATTGGTTCGGGTCTTGTAGGCGTTACATATATTCTCGATGAGCCGAGTATCGGTCTTCATCAGAGAGACAACGACAAGCTCCTTGCATCTCTTAAAAAGTTAAGAGATTTGGGAAACAACCTTATTGTCGTAGAGCATGACGAAGACACCATGCTTCAGGCAGATTATATAGTTGATATCGGACCTCAGGCCGGCGAAAAAGGCGGTCAGGTTGTTGCATGCGGTACTGCGGAAGACATCATGAACTGTCCCGACTCCATCACGGGTATGTATTTAAAGGGCGACCTTTTTGTACCCGTTCCTCCTGTAAGAAGAAAACCCAAGGATTTCATCACTATCGAGGGCGCACAGGAAAACAACTTAAAGAATATCGACGTTGATATCCCGCTCGGTGTATTCACATGCGTAACAGGCGTTTCGGGTTCGGGCAAGAGTTCGCTCATCAATGAGATTTTATACAAGAGACTTGCTAGAGATTTAAACCGCGCACAGACCGTCCCGGGCAAGCATAAAAACATAAAAGGCATAAAGAAACTCGACAAGGTCATCGACATTGACCAGTCACCTATCGGCCGTACTCCGAAGTCCAATCCCGCGACTTACACGGGAGTCTTCGATCTTATCAGAAACCTTTTTGCCGAGACCAAGGATGCAAAAGCAAAAGGATATGCAAAGGGCAGATTCTCTTTTAACGTAAAAGGCGGACGCTGCGAAGCATGTTCCGGCGATGGTATCGTAAAGATCGAAATGCACTTCCTTCCCGATGTTTACGTTCCCTGCGAAGTCTGCGGCGGAAAGAAATACAACAGAGAAACACTTGAAGTTAAATACAAGGGCAAGAGCATTTCCGATGTACTCGAAATGACAGTAGCCGAAGCGGTTGAGTTCTTTGATGCAATACCTTCTATCAAAAAGAAAATGAAAACGCTCAACGACGTAGGACTTTCCTACATCAGACTCGGCCAGCCCTCCACCCAGCTTTCGGGCGGCGAGGCACAGCGTATCAAACTTGCCACAGAACTTTCCCGCGCCTCAACCGGCAACACAATCTACATCTTAGACGAGCCCACCACCGGTCTCCACTTCGCCGACGTTCACAAGTTGGTAGATATACTTCAAAGATTAACTGATGCCGGAAATACTGTCATTGTAATTGAGCACAATTTAGACGTAATTAAAACAGCTGACTATATTATCGATTTAGGTCCGGAAGGTGGCGACGGCGGCGGAACCGTTATCGCTCAAGGCACACCCGAAGAAGTTGCTAAAAACAAAAAGTCATTCACCGGCCAATATATCGCCAAGATGCTCAAAAAGAACAAATAATCTTTTGTGATTTGATTTTTTCGCTCATTGGAGTATAATCATCATAGATTATTATGCGTTACTGCGTTAAGGAAAGGATATTAAAATGCAGAATTCGGATTTGGGAATTGATTTAGGTACAGCGTCAGTTCTTGTTTATGTGAAGAATAAAGGCGTTGTTTTAAAAGAGCCCTCGGTAGTGGCTTTCGATAAAGATACAAATAAAATCAGAGCGATCGGTGAAGAAGCCAGACTTATGATCGGTAGAACACCCGGTACTATTCAGGCTATCAGACCTCTTAGACACGGAGTTATTTCCGACTATACAGTTACAGAAAAGATGATGAAATATTTCATTCAGAAGGCTGTAGGCAGAAGAATGTTCAGAAAGCCCAGAGTAGCAGTCTGCGTTCCTTCGGGAGTTACCGAAGTTGAAAGAAAGGCTGTACTTGATGCTACATATCAGGCCGGCGCGAGAGACGTTTCGATTATTGAGGAGCCTATCGCAGCAGCTATCGGCGCAGGTATTGATATTTCAAAACCCTGCGGAAACATGATTGTAGATATCGGCGGCGGTACAACTGATATCGCAGTTATTTCACTCGGCGGTACAGTTGTCAGCGAATCCATTAAGATTGCGGGCGATGACTTTGATGAAGCTATCGCAAGATACATTAAGAGAAAACACAACTTATCCATCGGTGAAAGAACAGCCGAGGATATCAAGATAAAGATCGGTTCCGCTTACAGAAGACTCGAAGAGGATTCCATGGAAGTTAAGGGACTCAATGTTTTATCAGGTCTTCCCAATACCGTTACGGTAACATCCACGGAAATGGAAGAGGCTTTAAAGGAAACTACCACACAGATAGTTGACGCCATCCACTCCGTACTTGAAAAAACTCCGCCCGAACTTTCTGCAGATATCGCAGAGCGTGGTATTGTTTTAACAGGCGGCGGTTCAATGTTAAGAGGTCTCGAGGACTTAATCGAGATCAAGACAGGTATCGAAACAAATACAGCTAACGAACCTTTGACCTGCGTTGCCATCGGTACCGGAAAATATGTTGAATATCTCGATACCAAGTATTACGAAGTATAAATAATCAATGGTAATTAAAGGTTCTGTCGATTCTTTTAAATATGTCAATGATATAAATCATTTTGGTATTTTTATCTTAAATACCTCTGAAGTTAAAGATGGAAGCATTGCCGTAACAGGCAATGTTTTCGGTCTTTCAGAGGGGGATTATATCGAAGTCACGGGCAGCGAAGTCATCCATCCCGTGTACGGCAAACAGATAAAAATGACATCCTACAGGGCAGTTCAGCCCACAGATACAGATGCTGTAATTAAATATCTTGCTTCAGGAGCACTCAAAGGCATAGGCCCTAAAATGGCTGTGCGTATTTTTACGACTTTTGGCGTGAATACTCTTGATATTCTCGAAAAAGAGCCCGAGCGCCTCGCCGAAGTAAAAGGCATAAGCGACAATATGGCAAGAAACATTGCGATTGAATATGCTTCCAAGAAAAGCATGAGAGACGCGATGATTTTCCTGCAGAACTACAATATCTCCAACCATCTCGCGGCCAAAATCTATGAAAAATACGACGAGAAAATGTACTCGATTGTAAGGGAACATCCTTACAGAATCGCCGAAGACATTTACGGTGTCGGTTTTAAAACCGTCGACGGAATCGCCAGGGAAGTCGGCATAAAAGAAAACGACTCCGAAAGAATCATGTCCGGCATTCAGTATACGCTGACGCTTGCGCTCGAAGAAGGCCATACATATCTTCCGAAGGACATTCTGGTTGAAAAAGCCAAAGAGATACTCGAAGTCAGCGAAGACTTAATCGAGGAAAACATCAGCAATCTGAATATTTCCAACAAGATCACCATAAAAAAACCGGATAAGGTTTTTCTTAAATACGTTTACATCGACGAGGCTTACTGCGCCTCCAAATTAAAGTCCCTAAAAGATGCATTCGCCAGGACAAAGGAAACCGATGCGGAAAGAGAATACCGCGAAGACATGCTTGAGCGCATCATGAGCAACTATTCCTTCGAACTTGACGATTCGCAAAAGGAAGCTATTCAGGCAGGTATCGAAAACGGAATATTTCTTTTAACAGGCGGACCCGGTACCGGCAAAACAACCATCATAAAAGCTTTAATAGAATACTTCTTTAAAGACAGAAGAGACGTTGTTCTTGCTGCGCCCACGGGCAGAGCCGCCAAAAGAATGAGCGAGGCTACGGGCTTTGAAGCCAAAACCCTCCACAGATTATTAGAGGCAAAGGCGCTTGGAGACGACAGCGAGAAAGCAAGGTTTGCGAGAAACGAAGCCAACCCTCTCGAAGCGGATGTTTTTATAATTGACGAAATGTCGATGGTGGATGTTTTCCTTTTTGCGGCATTTTTAAAGGCTGTGCAGGTCGGCTCGAGAGTAATACTCGTCGGAGACATGAACCAGCTCCCGAGTGTTGGTGCAGGCAATATTTTCAGAGATCTTTTAAACTGCGGATACTTTGCGAGCGAGCGCTTAACGGAAATTCACAGACAGAGCATCGACAGCAATATAATCGTAAATGCTCACAGCGTGAACAAAGGCATATGTCCGCCCTTGGATAAAAACGATGAAAGCAATGATTTCTTCTTCCTTGAGAGAGGCGAGAAGAACCGCCTGACGAATGATATCATTGAACTGGTTAAAAACAGAATTCCGAAGAAATTCAAAGTTGAACCTACGGAAATACAGATTTTATCCCCGAGCAGAAAAGGTGATTTAGGCGTTGAGTCCTTAAACAGAGTACTGCAGAAACACCTTAATCCCGAGGATAAAAGAAAAAGCGAAATCACCAGAGGCGACAATATATTCCGCCTCGGCGACAAAGTCATGCAGACCAAAAACAATTATGACATGGAATGGGTCTGCAGAGGCTTTAACGACATCATCGTTGAGAGAGGCGAGGGCGTCTACAACGGCGATATCGGAAGAATTGTAAGAATTAACGAATTTGAAAGAAGCGTCACGGTTCTGTTTGACGAAGTCAGAGAGGCCACTTATGCAAGGGACGAAATCGACGAGCTCGAGCTTGCGTATGCGATAACCATTCACAAGTCCCAGGGCAGCGAATATCCGGCCATAGTCATTCCGATACTCGATACGCCGAGAATGCTTCTTACGAGAAATCTCTTTTATACTGCGATTACCAGAGCCACGGACTGCGTGATGATTTTAGGCAGCAGCGAAAAGATAAAAGAGATGGTCTCAAATGATTCGGACAGAAGAAGATACACGGATTTTACACAGAGACTTAAAGAGGTAATGGATTGACAGGTTCGCTCCTATTCCCGCGAAGATGTCCGATTTGCGATGAGATAATCGATAACGGGAAACTGATTTGCGACAAGTGCATACGCATTCCGAGGCGTGTCACGGGAGAGAGGTGCTTTAAATGCTCCAAGCATCTTGACTCGCCCTATGCCGAATATTGTCCGGACTGCGAAAAGCACAGGAAGTCTTTTTTACGAGGAATAGCCCTTTACGAATATGACTCCGTAAAAGATTCGGTCAACAGTTTCAAGAACAATGCGAGACCCGAATACGCAGCCTTTTATGCCAATGAAATAGAGCGTTATTTATCGGATATAATTAAGACTTTTAATGCCGATGTGCTCGTTCCGATTCCGCTTCATCCTGCCAAGTTTAAAAAGCGCGGATACAATCAGTCGGAGCTTCTGGCAAAGGAACTTTCAAAGCGTCTGGACATACCTGTTGAAACGCATCTGCTTGAGAGAACAAAAAAGACGAAAGAACAGAAAAAACTGAGCGGAAACCAACGTCTAAAGAATACCGTTGGGGCTTTTCATATGCCCCAAAATGGTGTAAAATATAATAATGTTATTTTAGTTGATGATGTCTATACCACGGGTGCTACTCTGGATGAAGCGAGCAGAACCCTTATTTCGGGCGGTTTAAAGAATATTTACTTCGTTACCGTTGCGATTGGTTCGGGCAGTTAGAGAGATTATGATTAACGATCAGGGAAAAAAGAAAATCCGTCTTATGACGAGAATCGCCATATACGAAAAAACGGAGGGCAGAAAGAACGAGCCCGTTGCGAGATATTTCAGATCCGATTATATAGGTCTTAAAATTCTCAGCTCGGTTATCTGTGCTACCGTTGTTTTCTTGATGATTATCGGACTTTACGTTCTTTGTAATTCCGAAACCCTTATGGTGGATTTTTACAGAATAGACATGCTTGGCGAAGCGCGTAAACTGATACTCGCGTATATTGCTTTTGTCAGCGTGTATGTAACGATAGTTGCGATTGCTTTCTTTGTGAAATACAACAAAGCAGTCAGATATAAAAGAATTTTTTCAAGAAATCTGAAAAAACTTTTGTCACATTACGGCAAGAAAGAGGACTTTGAGGAAGAAGACGATGATGACTAAGTTGAGAGAAATCAGACTTCAGGTTGTAACTTTTCTGAGTAAGTTTGAAGCTTATCTGGTTCCCGCAGGAAAATTCATAACGGCAATGATAGTGTTCAGCATTATCAATTCGAAATTCGGATACATGAAGAGTATCATCAAATTTCCCTTGGTGGTTATTATGGCACTCTTCTGTTCGTTCATGCCGACCAGCATGATCATAATCATTGGAGCACTTTTAACCCTGGCCCATGCCTACGCAATAGGTATTGAATTTGCGATAGTGCTGGCGGTGGTTTATGTAATAATGTTTCTTTTGTTCTTCAGGTTTTCCCCGAAAGATTCATTTGCGGTTATACTTACGCCGATTTGCTTTCTGTTAAAGATACCTTACGTAATACCGATGTCGTTCGGTCTCGTGGGATCGGCATCCAGTGCGGTATCTGTAGCCTGCGGAACAATAGTGTTCTATGTTTTAAGCTACATGACCAAAGCCGCTAAGGCATTTGAGGAAAACGGAGAAACGGATTTGCTTACCAGACTCCGTGCGCTCCTTGAAGGCATTATCAAATACAAGGAAATGATAATATGTGCTGCAGCTTTTGCACTCATCGTAATCGTTGTTTACCTTGTAAGAAGAATGTCGATTAACTACGCATGGACCATTGCGATGGTAACAGGTGCACTCACGGGAATCCTTACCATCCTTGTCGGCGACATCATGTACAAGACCGACATTTCAATCGTCGGACTTATCTTCGGTACCATTCTTGCATGCGGTGTCGTAAAGATAATCCAGTTCCTGGTATTCGACGTCGACTATTCGAGGGCCGAAAAAGTTCAGTTCGAAGACGACGATTATTACTACTACGTAAAAGCGGTTCCCAAGATTACCGCAGGAAACATAAGAGACAATGCTGATTCTTCCGATGCCCCGAAGAAATCAAAGCCTAAAAAATCTTCCAAAGCATCAGCTCAGAAAGAAATGAGCGATGAAGAGAGAAGAGAAAAGGCTGTTGCGGCAGCAAAGGAAAGAAGAAAAGCAGATCCGGCCGAAGCCGAAAAGGAAGAAAGCGCCGAGGAAGAAGTAAAGGTTGTAAGAACCACAGCTCCTAAAAGAACCCCTAACCGTCAGAAGATGATTGACGTAGACAAAGAGTTCTCAAAGGAAAGAGCCGCTTATGAAGCAAGACAGGCAGAAATAGCCAGAAGAAGAGAAGCGGCCAGAGCAAGGGAAGAAAGACTTCGCGTAAACTTAAGCGATGATGAACCTACCAGAGTTGTACCCGAAGCAAGTGCGGAAGAGGATTCCGAACTCGCTATGAGCCAGAGAATGGCATATCAGAGAAGGAAACTTGAGGAAAGATTAAACAGAAACGACGAGTAATTAAATGGCAGTATTTCAGAGAATGTTTGATTTCATAAGTAAATATCTTACGGTATTCAGACTTCCCAGAATCGGTATTCTGGATGTTCTCGAAATAATCATTCTTGCATTTCTTCTGTACCAGGTGATGAAATGGATGAAGAATACCAGAGCATGGGCGGTTGTAAAAGGACTGGCCGTTATTTTGGTATTCATGGCTATCGCCGAAATCCTTGATATGACTACCATTATCTGGATTGGCAAGAGCCTCTTTACTTTGGGCGCCGTTGCAATTATCGTTGCGCTTCAGCCCGAAATCAGAAGACTTATCGAAGACCTCGGCAAGAACAATCTTTTAACCACACTTGTTTTACTCGGCGACAAGCAGAACGACGGAAGATTTTCCGACAAAACTTTAAATGAAATCATTTCCGCGAGCTTCGAAATGGGCCGTGCAAAAACCGGTGCCCTTATTGTAATCGAAGTCGATTCTCCTCTCGAAGAATATGAAAGAACAGGTATTACGGTTGACGGACTTGTTTCCAGTCAGTTATTAGTAAATATTTTTGAACACAACACTCCTTTGCATGACGGTGCGGTTATCATTCGCGGCAACAGAGTTCAGTCCGCCACATGTTATCTTCCGCTTTCCGACAACAGGAGTTTGAGTAAAGACCTCGGTACCAGACATCGTGCAGGTGTCGGCATATCCGAAGTAACAGATGCTCTTGTTATTATAGTATCCGAAGAAACAGGTAAAGTCTCCGTTGCTCAGAACGGAGAGCTTTTCAGATGTCTTGACGTAATCGACTTAAGAAGAAAGCTTGAGTCTGTTCAGGACAAGAAGGAAGGCAAGAGCAGAAAGAACGGAAAAAAGAAGGGGGAGGAGAAGAAAGATGAAGCAAAAGCTGACGCATAATCTCAATCTTAAAGTCCTGGCCGTCCTTTTTTCCATTATTATATGGATAATTGTCGTAAATATTGACGACCCCATTAAAAGCGTGCAGTTTAACGATGTGCATATAGATGTTGTCAACAAGCAGATTCTTACGGAAAAGAACCTTGTCGGCGAAATAGTTGACGGACAGGAAACCGTGGATGTTACCGTAAGCGGCAGAAGATCCGTGATTGAAGATCTTTCCAAAGACAATATCAGCGTAACCGCAGACTGCAAGGAATTAAACGAAACCAATACTCTTACATTAAAAGTATCTTCCAATAAATATTCGGGAGACATCGATACAATGAAGCCCGAATTCGATAAAGTGGAACTTAATGTAGAGGAATTAAAGAAGATTCAGAAAGCTATTCAGGTTGAACATATAGGTACTCCCGCGGACGGATATAAACTGGGCGACTACACCGTCAGCCTTAACCGTGTAAATATTGAAGGACCAAAATCTGTTATAGACAAGGTTCAGACCGCAAAGGTTCAGGTGGATGTTGACGGAGCTTCAGGCAATATTTCCGCATCCGTTCCTATTATCCTTTATGATGCGCTCGGAGAGAGACTGGATTCGACCAGACTTACAATGAACCTTGACAATATCAATGTCAGCCAGGAGATTCTTTTTACCAAGACTATAGATGTTGTTGCAAATGTTTCCGGCGAACCTTCGGAAGGCTTCAAGGCTAACGGCAATGTACAGGTGGTTCCTTCCAAAGTTACCATCGCAGGAATGAAATCAGTGCTTGACAATATCAGTCAGGTAACGATTCCCGCATCGGCTGTCAATATTTCCAACCAGGATTCCGATTACAAGACAAACGTGAACATTTTCAATTATCTTCCTTCAGGTGTGGAATCTGCAGAGGATTCTTTCAAGGGAGCGGTAAGCGTTACGGTTGAAATAGAAGAAGAAATAAGCAAAACCTACAATATATATTTTAATAAGATATCTTTCGACGGACTTCCCGAAGGTCTGGAGGCTGAAATCATAAGCGGAACCGAGAGTGCACTCGAGAACAGAGTAGAGGTTGTTGCATACGGCCTGCCTAACGAGTTCGATAATGTAATTGCTTCCGATATAAAGGTTGAAGCCGATTTAGATAAATATATGGAAGAAAACAATATCTCCCAGATCAACCAGGGATATATGACGGTTCCCTTAAAGGTTACACTTCCCGAGGGACTCCGCATGAGTGATACACTTAAAATAAGGATTCACGTTAAGGCCGAGGGAACTTGAGTTTCGACTGAAAAAGTGCTATAATATTTAAAACTATTTTTGGGGTAAAAATACGGGGGGAAACGTATGCTTACTAAGACTGTGGTTATTAATAACCCTACGGGTCTGCACTTAAGACCTGCAGGTAACTTATGCAAAGAAGCAGTAAAGTACAAATCAAGAATTACTTTTAATTACAGAAACAACAATACCAATGCCAAGAGTGTGCTTTCGGTACTGGCAGCCTGTGTAAAGCAGGGCGAGTCCATCGAACTTGTAATAGAGGGCGATGACGAAGAGGAAGCAATGGAAAACATGGTAAGGGTAATAGAGGAAGGACTCGGTGAGACCGAGGACATGAAGCCTTTGGCGTAACTATTCAAAAAAGACCAAAAAGTTGTTGACGTAGACTAAACGTTATGTTATTCTACATAAGCAAGATTGCTTTTTAGGTCTTTTTTTTATGCACTCAAAAATCAGTCAGATAGCAAAAATAACTGTGAACATACGGTTACGGAGGTAATAAATAATGCGTACAAGAATTACATTGGCATGCACTGAATGCAAGCAGAGAAATTACAATACCACAAAGGAAAAAAAGAACCATCCCGACAGAATGGAAACAAAGAAGTACTGCAGATTCTGCAAGAAGCATACTTTACATAAGGAAACAAAGTAATCGGGTATTGGATTTATCCGGAAAGGGATAAAATATGGCAGATACACAAAAGCAGAATAAGCCTAAGAGAAATTTTTTCAAGGGCGTTAAATCTGAATTCAAGAAGATTACATGGCCGACAAAAGATGATGTATTAAAGCAGACTCTTGTTGTTACTGTTATTACGGTTGTAGTAGCCCTTTTAATTGCCGCTATCGATTTAGGCGTTCAGTACGGAATTAACTTTTTAACAGGTCTGTAAGATTGACAAACCGGCAGATTTGTTTTAATGCCGGCACGGAGGTTTAAATGGAAGAATTCATCGAAGAAGAGTATGACATTGGTCAGAGTGACAATAAATCCGGCAAAGGTATGGGATGGTATGTTGTTCATACTTATTCAGGATATGAGAATAAGGTAAAGACAAACATCGAAAAAGCCATCGAGAACAGACCCGAGCTTCGTGAGACCATTCTTGAGGTAAAGGTTCCCATGCAGGAAGTTACCGAAGTCAAGAACGGTGTCAGAAAAACATCCGAAAAGAAGATGTTCCCCGGATACGTACTTATTCATATGGATGCTGACGACAATGCAGCATGGTATGTGGTAAGAAATACAAGGGGCGTTACAGGATTCGTAGGACCCGGAAGTAAGCCCGTTCCTTTAACAGAGGACGAAATGAAGGCATTAAGCTTCGAAGGACCCGAAAAGATCCGCATCGATGTTGCCGAAGGAGATACCGTTGATGTTATCGCAGGTGTCTGGGTCGGAACAGTCGGTGTCGTTAAGAGAGTTGACGCCAACAAGCAGGTTGTTACAATTAACGTCGAATTGTTCGGTCGTGAAACACCTGTTGAAATCAGCTTTGCTGATATTAAGAAAATCTAAGTTGTTTGTTCATAGGATTTCCTATATTTTATAGATGTTCTTGAACAGTGGGAGCCGAAACGGTTTCGGCGCCGAACCACATTTTATTAGGAGGTAGCCAAAATGGCAAAGAAAGTTTCAGGTTATATCAAGTTACAGATTCCTGCCGGCAAAGCAACACCGGCACCCCCTGTTGGTCCCGC
>JAGCVT010000009.1 GCA_017962225.1 Lachnospiraceae bacterium | reverse complement strand
TTTCCTTTTACATTTACATTTGCATAAGAATATGTATAGCGGGACTGGAGGCTTAAAGTTCCTCCTACCGTTAGTTTTCCATAAAGATACAGGGAATAATTGTTTACCGTGAAATTACCGTCTGTTTCTATCTCTTTATCTCTTGATAATGTTATATTCTCTACAACAACCAAATCTGAGCAATAGTGATTATCTTCAAAAGAAGTGGTTTCGATTATAGATAATGCTCCTGTTACTTCATTGTCATTATCTTTTACTTTTCCTTTTGCCAAAGGATATGAAGAAGTCGTATCAAATACCACCCCTTCTTCGCTTTCATTTTGAATTTCAAGATTATTAAAGAAAGATTTATCACTCCATGCATTATCAAACTTAACTATCTGTTTTCCATCACCTGAGAACAGTACCGTATGATCTCCGCTTGCTCTGAAGTTTGTTGTGGCTCCGGATATCTGATAGAAGTTTCCTTTTAACTCCATCAATCCGGCAGTTAATAAACCATCATGATTTGCAATCGAACGAGTTGTAAAATCACCGTTAACAGTAACTTTTCCAGACTCATTTTTCATTATCAGTCTTCCGCCGCTGACAATCTTCTGAATTTCTTCACTTTCATTTATAATTTCGTTTTCAATACTGTAATTACCATTAACTGTTAATTCGCCGCTTCCGATTACAACATCTCCGCCCATCTGAATAAAATTGCCGTTAATGGTTAACTTATATCCGTTAAGATCCAACACTCCGTATCCGATGCTAAAATCGCCCTCAATTGTTGTATCTTCAAGTAAAGTGAATCCCTTATTCACTTCTTTACCACATATAAATACTTTAGCTTCATCATCATATTCATAATTGAAAATCTGTGTAGGTCTGACAAAATTAACGCCTTCCTCAGACACATTGTTATCTATAAGATATTGAATGTAAGAATCATTCGGAATATCTATGGTTTGAAGTTCACTACCGCTGAAAATCACTTTGTTAAAGCCGGATGTTCTGAAATTATTTGCCTTAACATTTCCTGCTATTTCAATAACACCATTTGACAAATAATTAGAGTTATTGCCATTGAAGTTAATGTCTCCTTTTACGTACAGATAATCCTGCGCATTAGTCATATTAATATATGAGTTATAGTGATTTAAGTACATATCACCATTACATATAAAAGAACCTCCGTTTAAGTTCAGGCAGGAATAATAGTCAGCAACATAATTTTTACAAACTTTAAGTTCATGACCGTTTAAGTTTATCTCTCCTCTATGATGCTTGACTTCAAATACAGTTGTATCTTCAGAAAGATAAAACGTAGTATCCTCATTAAGTTCAAGCACATCAGGTGTCTTTACTTCAACTTCATCAGATTCGCCATAAACAACATCTGCGACTTTACCTTCAACTTTATAAACATATTCAGTTCCGCCTGCAGTTTTTGTATCTACATAAGAAACAGACTCTCCTTCTTCATTATCTAAAGAAAAAGAATCAATCAATTCATCATTTCTGTATACAAAATATTCGATATTTTCGTTCGCTATTTTCTCCCAGTCAAGAACACCGTTACCGCATTCATTAATAACTGCCTGGAGTTTAAGATTAACTATTTCTACGCTTTCGGCGGGAGCTGAACGAAGACCTTCGTTTTCATTATTTTCTTCATTCGTTTCTTCGGGTACGCTTCCGACCTGAGGCTGATTTATTTCGTCGCCCTCTGCCGCATTATTGTTTCCTGCTGCATCTGCTGCTTCCTCTTCAGGTTTTCCCTCACCCTGACCATTAGCAACATTAACATTATTCTCATCATCCGGATTGGTAATACCGTCATTACTATCTCCGATAATGGCACCACCATTTACAAGGTTTGAAGGAGACCCTAATTCACCACTAGCATCTTCTTCCTCTCCGTTTTCATTTAACTGAGGCACCTCAGAAACATATTCATCTGTTCCTTCGGCATGAACAATCGCTGTAAAAGCAGGCTGTAAACTGCTCAAAGGAAGTAACACAATCATTAAAACGATTGAAAGTATTCTTCTTAAAGCTTCACGTAATTTTCTTTTCATCTATCTTTCCCCTTAAAACAAATTCTTAAAAAAGTCACCTATTGCCTTAAACACATTCTTTATAAAGCCCCAAACTGTTTTTACGATCTTTACAAAGAAATTATCACCCGAACCGCTGTCATCATCTGAGGTATCGTCGCCTGAATCAGTTGTACCTGAATCTTCTGTTCCGGATTCTGTTCCCGACTCTGTTCCGGATTCTGTTCCCGATTCATTTCCGCTCGAGTTCCCACCTTCAGAACCGGTATTATCATTCTGATTACCTGTATCCGAACCAGAACCGGAACCGTTTCCTGAATTATCTCCCGAATTGTCTCCGTTATTTACAGTACCATCAATGGTAGTTCCGTTTCCGTTTTCACCGCCGGTGGTTTCATTCCCATTTCCACCTTCGTTTGTGCCGGAATTATCTCCCGTGGTACCCTGGTTTCCACTGCCACCCTGGTTGTTTCCGCCCTGGTTGTTATCTCCCTGGTTTCCGCTGCCACCCTGATTGTTTCCGCCCTGGTTGTTGTCTCCCTGGTTTCCGCTGCCACCCTGGTTGTTGCCACCCTGGTTGTTATCTCCCTGGTTTCCGCTGCCACCCTGATTGTTTCCGCCCTGGTTATTGCCTCCCTGGTTGTCGCCTCCGCCTTGGTTATTGCCTCCCTGGTTGTCGCCTCCACCCTGATTATTGTTTCCGCCCTGGATTTCATTTCCGGACGCATCATAAACGGTGGTATTTAATATATTTCCGTTGTTATCGTAACTGTATGTTACGTTGCTTCCATCATCATAAATTACTTTTGTAACTCGATCGAGAGAATCGTACTCATATTTCTCTGCTCTGACATTCAGCGTGAGCATCGATAGCATGAGTACCATTACCAAACAATACGCAAATGGTTTTCTGATTTTTCTTTTCATAATTCGCTCCTAAAACAGTAATAAAAAAGCAATCAAATAAGAAAAATCCCTTTTTTTCTCATCTGATTGCAGTCTAACTACCTAGAAATAAAAATTCTTTTCTTTTACGGCTTACGACTTTGCGTCCTGACCTTTCGGAAAGTTTGCCCCTTACTAGTCCAATTTATCATATATGACAAGTGTATGTCAACAGGAAACAAATATTATTATATGAATAATAAATAAACAAATTGAGGGGTTCTGAATATTATTTCTTTAATTAATAATAATTTTCATCATAACTTTCTATTTTTTCAATAAGTATTATGGTTTTAACTATTCTTTTTCGTTATATTTCGATATGTCAAACTCACACACTTCATTATATTTTATCACCAACCATCACTTTCATAATCTATCATTATTAGTCTTCAACCTTATAATGTTTAAAGAAGACTATTCTAACTTATTGTCGAAGAAATTTTTAACTTAAAAACAGAAAACCGGCTTATGCCGGTTTTCTGTTTCCAAATGAAGTAAGATGACTTTTCACAAAAACAAATACATTTAAAATATTTACCTCTAAATTATTATTCTATATTTATCATCTTAAACTCAAAATGTACCATTTAGTAATTTTTTCCTAATGCTTTGTAGTCTTTTCTGTACATCGGTCGCTGAAGAAGCAGTTTTTAAAGTATCATAAACTTTCTTATAATAAGCATCTGTATGCAAGCTTGGATGATATGCCGCTTTACTTACGCCTTTTTCAGTCGGAAGAAATACGCCATTATAAGCATCATTAATATTGATACCATATGTATCAAGAATTTTTTGCGACTTTACATTCCAATCATTTTTCGAGCCTGATGCTACTATATGATGCGCTGCATTATCATAATTAGGCTCATCCATACCTCCATGCTTTTTATCAGCATCACCCATATTTTCTCGTAATTTTTTAGCATTACTACTACAACTATTATGTACTAAAATTAATATTTCAGATACAAAATATGTATGGAAGCCCTCAACCCTTAAGTTGTAAACTTTTATGGATTCTGTAAGGTATTCTATTTCAATTCGGTCTACATATACTTCTTCATCATCTGAAGTTCTTAAAATGTATCCCTCTTTGAGTTCATTTGCTTGAACGAAGCCTTCTCCTTCAACATAGAAAGGATGTTCTTCCGTTGTTATGATTTCTTCATCGCCAACGAAAACATGTACTAAAACTATCTTTTCATATACATATGTACTTAATACACGCTTGTAATCCTGTTCTCCTGTTTCAGGATCTTCTGCTAAAACATAATCTCCTTCTTCAATGTCTTCAATATTCTTTTTACCGGATATTGTTTCAACTTCTGTTTCTTCAACGAAGCATCCTTTAACATTAGCTAAATCTGAAATCGAATCAACAAAGTTACCGGCACTACCATACACCGATGTTGCAGACATTACCGTTCCAAACGTAGCCGCGCCTAAATTAAACAAGTCGCCTGCTGTAATCTTTTCTCCGGTAGCTAGTTTCGTTGCAATATTATTAACCTGATCTGCGAGATTCGACATATTATTGACTAGATCGATAGCATCTCGCGTCAAATTAGTTGCCTGGTAGACCACCATTGCAGTCTTGGAAACTTTCATTCCCAAGCAAGTTGTTTTTGTGGCAAACGTCGCCACACCCATTGACAGGGCACATAGTCCGGACAACGCCGCATTCAAATAGTCTCCTTCTACCAAATATATTGCGGCATCGATTACGTTTGCTATTATTCCGGGGATGCCGGGAATACATCCAACTACACCCAGAACAGTATGCGCAACAAACGATAATATTTTCAAAGGAGATAAACCAAACGGATCAATCAGGTTTATAGGATTGCCCTCTACATAAGCATATCTGTTCATGCTCTGCGAGTCACCTACATTACCTGTTAATATATCCTGATTGATAAATCTCTTTATCTCGGAATTATAATAACGCTGGCGCATATAGTATAAGCCATTTTCATCTGTGCTTACACCATACTGGCCATTGTAAAGGTAATCAGAAAGTTTTGTATTACCCTCTAATAATTCACCATAAGGTCCGTATGAGTATTCGGCAATTATATTACCTAAACCATCACTAAGCTTCATCGTACTTCCGATGTTGTTATAGTGATGATATAAAGTACTTGCGCCTTCTGTTTCGTAAATTAATCCGTAGCCATATACATACAGTCTGTCGGTGCTGTTATTCGATACAACACCATTTGTCTTCTTGTATGTTTTCTTTACAAGAACTCTGCTTAATTCACTGCTGACTACATCAGTTACAAATACTGCTCTGTAATCATTTGTTTCTTCAGCTATTCTTGTATTCTCTGCATTGTATTCATATCTTACTCCGCCTGCGTAAATAAGTCTGTTCCTGCAGTCGTATGACAGATCTGTCATTACTCCGTTTACAGGACCATATACCATATTTCCGTCAGCATCATAGCGAACTGTCTTACCGTTATATTCGATAAGTCTGTTCTCAGAATCATACTTAAACGAAGCAGATGTTAATCCTTCAGAATTATTATCAAAGCCTTCTACGGATGTGATATTTCCTGAAGCATTGTAATTGTAAACATAATTAGATATTTCTTCTAAGAACGCCCCGTTGCTATCGGTCTTAATTTCTCTCTGGATGAGTAACTGACCGGTCTTACTGTTATAAGTACGAATCTCTTTTGTATTATTCGGTCTTGTACATGTTGCTACCTGTCCGAGAGCATTGTAGGTATAGGTTGTAGCCTTACCGTTATTATCAACGACCTTCTTAAGCCAGCCGTTCTTATAGTATTCATATCTTACAACTTCACCACCGGGATAGGTGATGGCCATAAGATTGCCGAGTTCATCATAAGCATACTTAATGGTATCGCCATTGTAATCCGTATATGATGTAACTCTGTTTAACTTATCAAATGTACGTTTAATGATTCCCTTGGAATCTTCTACCTTTGTAAGATTTCCGTTTGCATCATATGTATACTGAACTTTTCCGAGTTCATCCGTCATTGATGTTACTCTTCCAAGATAATCATATGTATATGATGTCTTCTGGCCTCTTGCATTTTCGAATTCAGATACTAAGCTCTGTGAATTGTAAGTATACGTCTGTTTATTGCCTAAGGATGAAATAACTGCTGTAAGTCTTGCAAGACTGTCGTACTGATATTGAGTTACTCCGCCATTAGCATCTGTTACAGATGTAACATTACCATATGAATCATAAGAAACCTTTGTTGTAAGAGCATCGTTTTCTTTAACCGATACTACTCTGCCCTTACTGTCATATGTATACTTGGTAGACTTACTAACTCCTGAAAGGTTCTTAATAGCAGTAAGTATATTTCCTCTTGCATCATATGAGTAGTTGGTTACAGTACCGTCTGCTTCCTTAACACTTATGGCTCTTCCTACTGAATCATATGTTGTGATATCCGTTTCATTTCCGTTTGCATCAATAGTACTCTTAACATTTCCTACTGCATCATACTTAATCTTGGTTGTATATCCTGATTCATCAGTTGTTGCTATTACTCTTCCAAGTGCATCATATTCATACTTAACTGAATACTTTTCTCCCTTAGAATCAATAACATAAATTTCAATTAATTGACCTACAGCATCATATACCATATGTGCTGTTCGACCTTCGGCATCTGTCTTGGTTATACAGTTGTCGTTAGCATCATACTCATATTGGGTTACATATCCCATTGCATCGATTTCTTTAATTAATCTGCCGTATAAATCATATTCATACTTAACAGTATTTCCTAAAGAATCTGTAATACTTGTTACATTGCCATTCTTATCATAAGTAGTGTATTCACTTGATCCATCAGAATATGTCTTGGTTGTACATTTCCATCTCTTGTTATAAGTATTAAGAACACTGGAACCATCCCCAAATGTAGTCTTATAAACGCTGCCATTAGGATAGTATTCAAAACTATTGGTTCTACCTAAATTATCTTTCTCGCTCGTTTTTCGACCAAGAGAATCATAAGTAAATGTTGCACTACTGCCATCTGTTGAAGAAGCTTTTACAACATGATTAGTTTCATCATATTCATATGTCTCAACAACTCCGCCCAGCATTGTTTTACTAATACAATTTCCTACAGAATCGTAAACATATGTTATAACGCTGCCATCCGCATATGTTTCTTTAACAAGATGGCTCATAGCATCATAATCGTATTTTGTAACATTACCTAACGCATCTTTAACCGATGTACAGTTTCCGTTGCAATCATATGTATAATATGTTGTATTTCCTAATGCATCAGTTTCGCTAAGTTTATTTCCTACTAAATCAAACGTGTATGTCGTAGCATTTCCGTTAGCATCAATTGTCTTAATAGGATTTCCGTATGCATCATATTCAATATATGACGTTTTGCCCAACGGATTAGTAATGGATGTTAAAAGTCCGTTAGTATATCCATATTGGGTGCTGCCCAGATTTTCTCTGGTTTCGGAAATCTGTAAACCATTGGAATCATATGCAAAGGTTGTGGTCATTCCCATCGGATCCGTATACGAGGTCATATGATTGTTTCCGTCATACGTATATGATGCTGAAGTACCAACCTCATCGTTACCTTTAATTCCTACAACATTTCCGTTGGAATCATAGGAGAATACAGTCTCTGAATAACCCTTGTCGGTAACTTTTATAATGTTACCATCTTCATCATAAGCTTTATATACTACATGATTAAATGGATCAATTTCTTCCAACAGATTGCCGTTTTTGTCATATCTGTATGTAGTGGTAGCACCCTTAGCCGTAGTTTCCGAGAAAATAAGTCCTGAATTGCCTACTTCAACAGAACGCGCATTTCCTTTGGCATCAATTGAGGTTACCTTCATACCGCCATTTGAATGTTCTTCATATGAAAGTGTCAAAGGATTGCCTAATGCATCTTCCTGATAAACTACTCTGTTATTGTCATCATAACTGTTGGTAACAAATACACCATTATTATTCGAAGCCGCAATAATTCTGTGCTGCTCATCATATGTATAGGTAAATTGTGTTCCGTCAGGACGAACAATAGCTATAAGATTTGAGTTATCATCATAAACAAAATATGTAACTCTTCCTGCATTATCATGTAATTCTGTAGCAAGTCCGTTTTCATTATGAACAACAGTAATAGTTTTTCCTGAAATATCTTCTTTTATGATAGTATTACTTCCATCATAAGAAAGAGAAATCGTCTGTTTTTCAGGAGTTTCCATCTGAGTCAACTTACCTTCGGAATTGAAGCGTCTTATAGCTCCACCGGGATAATATAATATATAAGTTGAATCCAGATTCTTTACTATTCTGAAATCTTTAAATCCTGATGACACACCTTCATATTCACCTATAGAATAATCTTCGGTATCATCCAAAACAAAATCACCATCAATAAATGTACCATATAGTGTTTTATCGCTCTTAATGAATAATGCCTCTCCATTCGGGCTGGTGTGAAGCGCAATTTTTCCATCACGATCCTCTAAAGAGATTTCAAACGGATTTTCCCATCCATAGCCATTTTCACCGGATTTTTCTATTGAGCCCGATGAGTAAGATATATCATATCCTACTATCTGACCACCCGTAATATTTAAAGCTTCAACTTCGTCTTTGTAATATCCGGTGGTAACATCTACAGGATCACCAAAGAAAGCAACTATAGGATCAGGTGCGCCATAGAATGTTCTATGATAATGTCCTCCGATAGGATTAATGGATACAGTTACGCCTAAATCCGCTCCCTCTATAGCTCTTACGAATCCCTTAACATATTCCCAATAATAAAAGTTTCCTTCCTGGGGATCAACTGCATCAGGCATCGGACATATGTATGTTCCATAATATGTCTCCCCAGGCATTAATACATCAATAGTAACAGAACCGCTTATATTTTGACCGTTTCCGGTTTTAGTTGTCAGATTACATCCATTCCCTTCTTTATTTTCCATTGTGCCATCAGGGTAGATAATTTCTTCATTTAACGTATCTGAACCTTTGTCATATACCGAAACAATCTGAGGCGGTGCCTGGAATCCAGGAATTGAGGTTTTTACGTTATATATAGGATAACCCGATCTGTTGGTTACCGCATACTGGATATAGTTTTCACCGCCTGCATCAACAGTACTTTCAGGCATTACTGTAATATGAAGTCCTTCTCCTGTTGTAACTTTTACTCCTGTTTCAAAATGTGCAGTAACGGGAGCCTCAAAAGGCATAAGTATGCCTTTGAAATTAGCGGATATTCCATAGTCTCCGCTCTTATCACCTCTCAAAATCCATGAAACCTTCTTCTGTTCCTGTCCGTAGATTCGACCTATAGCCGCAGTATGAGCATGCGCATATATCGGATATGAAACAGATGTTGTCATGGCTCCTGTAGGAGCAGCTGAATCAGATGCATCATCTGAAAGTGAAGCCATATTTGAGTATGAGGCCTGTGTTTGTGGTCCGGAATAATCAGCCAAGGATACCCCGTTAGGGAATGAAAGGGTTGCCTGAGCTCCATCAATATAGAACTGGAAATCAGCCGCATTGACCACTGTCAAATCAACCTGATACATATTCTTGAGCCATTGAATCTCTTCCTGTCTGGTTATATAGATTAAGATTGGCTGTTCCTCTATTACTGTTACTTCAAAATCGCAAGGAACATGATCCGGAGCCTCCCAAGGTCCGCATTCCAATTTTCCTTTTCCATCACAGACAATAATAACTTCAGTATATGCTTTTTGTTTGTATACAAGTGTGTATTCAAATCTGTAAGTATGATTATTTCCAGCTGAATCAAACGATACGCCTGTATATACCATTTCTGCCAAAGACATTCTGTGAACAGAGAGACTACCTACAATCAGTTCATCCTCTCTCAATACTATTTTGTCTTTTTTAACCTCACCTGCGGTAATAAGAATATCTTTCTGAGCAGGTAGGTAATTGGTCTTGTATGCAGCTACTCTTGCTATGCCTATACGCTGAACTATATCAACATATCCGTTTCCGTCAGCCATTAAAGGCAAACCTGAAGTTTCACTGTTTTGTAAGTAAACTAACGCATAAGGAATGCCTTTTCCTTTTTCATCGACAATCTGAATATGCGCTTTTCCTCTTGTTATTATGTTTCCTTCTTCATCTGTTTCCGGTCCATAGATAAATGCCGTTGTAGTTGCGGATGATGAATTACCGGCCTTATCCTTAACCGTTAATTTAATGGTGTATTCACCGGGTTCATGGTAAGTGTATGTAGCAGTTGAACCTTCAACGGTATCTCCGTTGCCCATATCCCACTTATATTCAGTGATTCTGACATTGTCATACGAAGCAAGACCGTCAAGGCCTACTTCCATATCAACCAAGCCGACAATATTTTCGGGAAGTACAGCTACGGGAGCAACAACGTCAACATCATCAGCATATCCCTGAACTTCACCTGAGAAAGTAATGTTGCCTGCTTCATCATAAACTTTTGCTTTATAGAAATAATTAGTATTAGCTAAAACACCTACATCAGTGAAAGATAAGCTCTCCGATTTTCCAACAGTAATATATTCTCCTCCGGGCTCACGGCGAAGAATTTCCATCTTTGAGAAATCATCTTTATCTTCAAGTGTGACATTAACTGTAATTTCAAAATGACCTGTCTCAGTATCAATGTCGGTAACAACCGGGGCAGTTTTGTCAAGGACATAAGTAAACATGCAAGCTTCACTTTCGTTTCCGTAAACGTCGGTTGCTATTGCACGAACATAATACTCACCTTCATCAATTTTCTCTGTATCCCATGTAATTTTAGAAATACAGTAATTCTCACTCTCAGTTGCTCTCCCTATTTCTCTCCAGTAATTCAAATCACCATACTGCGTATATTCCAGTCTGACATTTGCTATTGCAGCATTATCCAGAGAAGAAACTGAAAATGTCTGATTAGCACATATTTTCGAGCTTGTGTGAGGAGAAATGCCCAATATCTGAGGCTTTTCATTATCCTTTATTACAGTTACTACTACTTCGTTAGATGTTTCACCAACATTACCGGCAATATCAATTGCAGCAACCTTGTAGATATACATCGAACCAACTTTTACGGAATAATCGAAGAGATTAATTGATTGAGTTTCATCTTCTAATACTGAATAAATGCCGTTATTTGCATCTGCTCTCCAAACTCTAAATCCTTTGACATCAGTTTCTTCTTCAGGAAGTTCATCCCATACAAGTTCAACACATCCTTCGTTTGAATTAAATCTTAAGTTGCTAACTTTTGAAGGAGCAGTTCTGTCTACGTTGTACTCTACTATAATATCTTCATCATCCTGAGTAAGAAGATTCTTATTTCCTGCTTTATCATATGCCTCGAATTTAACGAAGATCTTACCTTCTCTAATCTCGGAAAGACTGAAATTCTTAACAAAATGTTCTTCCTTGCTTCCTGATTTGGCTTTAACTTTATCGATTTCAGTATATTCATTTCCATCCAAAGAATAACTGAACACAGCGTAATCCAGTTCATTATCGTCATTTGCATCCATTTCAAGTTTAAGAATGCTATTATAATTTGATGACTGAGGATATGCGGCAGTTATCTGAGGGCCTAAAGTATCTACTAAAGTAGTTACAACAATTTCATCAGATTCAATACCTCTGTTTCCAAGGTTATCATATCCTACTACTCTGAAAGTATATTCAGTTTCAGGATCCAAATCTTTTACATATAAGCCTAATGTTTCGCGTTCTTCGGCAATACGAACAAATTCGCCTTCTTTAAGCTGTTCCACAGCAAAATAACTGAAATTGTCATCCGTCACATCTTCCCATTCAATTCGAACATATGATGCTCCGGGTATAACTTCAGTAATAACTATTTTTTCAACACCTGTATTGTCTACCGTATATCTTCTTGTATATAATTCAGCACTTCTGTTACCGGAACCATCAATTGCATAAGCATTAAAGAAGTATGCTCCGTCTGAAAGAGCAGTTGTATCAAATTTGAATGTTGCTATACCGTTTGATGCTTCTTTTTCTTCAACATCAATCCATTCAGTTCCTTCTTCAGTTTTATACTGAATTCCGATTTTGGAAACACTCTTATTGTCCGATGCGGTTACGTCAAGTTTCAATTCACTATTAACTCTGCCTGCACGAGGAGTGATATTCATAACTTCAGGTGCAACATGATCTTCTTCTATCGTAACTGATACTCTGTTACTTACACCGCTCTTATTGTTAAATTTATCAAAGGCGAGAACATAGTATTCATAAGTTCCGCCAACTGTAACTTCTTTATCAATAAAGAAAGTATTCTCTCTTCCGGAAAGTTTTGCTATAAGTTCTTCGCCACCATAATTTGCTCTGTAAATTTCATATCTATCACAATCTGCACTTGCAGAAGGACTAAATGAAATATTAACATTACCGTTATTGGCTTCAACTTTAAAGTTAGTCGGAGCTTCTGGTCCTTCTCTGTCAATTACATAATTAACTTCTTTGCTATCTTCGTTTTCATCAGCATCAGTAAGAATATACTTTAATGTAACGCTTTCTTCCCCTTTATATTCGCTGATATCCCATGTATATGTTGAATAAAGTCTTCCATATGAAGCGGATTTCTGTGTGAGTTTAGTAGCAAGTGAACTCCATTCACCCGAATCATTTTTAATCTTAATTGCAACTTTATTGCCTGTGCTGTTTCCTACGTTTTCATAATAAACATTTAAAGTAACACTATCATTACCTATTCGGCTGTTATCTTCAGGAGTTACAGAAAGAATCTTTGGCATCTTAACTTCTGCCTCAATTTCATCACATCTTCCGGATAGATTTCCTGACTTATCTTCTGCTTCCACGGAATATTTATAAACATGTGTTTTGTCAAGATTCTTGGCTTTATAGTATGTATCAAATACTTTTTCAGCCACAAGAACACCATCTGCGTAAATATTGTATCCTACTACTTTGACATTATCAGATGAAGGAGACCATTCCAGTGTCAAAGAAGATCCTGTTCTTGTTTTAATACCAAGGTTCTGAGGTATACTCGGTAATTCCTCATCGTCAAGCGTCTTAACTATAAGTGCAGGTGAAGATAAAGCTTTATTTCTTTCATCATCAAAAGCAAATACCGTGTAAGTATACTCTTTGCCGGAATCTACAGTATTGTCAACATATGTAGTATTGCTGGTAGCACCAACACGCTTTCCATCTCTGTAAATTTCATATCCGACAATACCATTATTGTCTTCTGCGCCGCCAAAACTGATGGTAACCTTCTTTTCAGTTATTTCTCCTGCCACTATAAATTCAACAGCAGTAGGTGCTTCAGCATCCTCAATGTCATATACTACTTCATTGGAAATCTCAGAAAGAGCCGGACTAAACTGGTATCCGCTATCGCTCTTCTTCAATACAACTTTGTTAAATCTCGTTGTTCCTGCATACGCATTGAATTTTATAATCTGAACATATTCTCGTCCTGCGGTACTCATTTTGGGAGAAAGAATAGTTGTATGTGTTCCTGAAGCTATAAAATTCTTGTAACTACTCTGTGTAAAATCCCCTCTGACTTCAAGAGTTCCGGCAGTAAGAAAATCTGTATGATTATAATTTGAATAGAAATTAAAGTTTCCATTAGCAAGGACATAATCAGCAGCATTTATCATAACAAGCTTGCCACTATATGATACAGCGATATTATCTGCTACTCTTATTTGAGATTCTTCAACATATAAGGCACTGTCAAGAATAATCTCGTTTGCATTAATATTTTTCCCATTAGCATGCATATCACTATTAATAGATAATCTTCCGCCAACAGATAAATCTTCCTGAAGAATACACCCATTTTGTATATATAAATTTCCACTGAAAATACCATTTTTAATAATAGAAGGATTTGGTACATAAAACGTAGCAGATCCTGAAATACTTTCAGTATCATCAACTAAACTTCCGTTAACATAGACATAAGTATTAACATTTAATTCTTCCGGGTTTTGGTTAATAAAGTTAGCAATAACAGTATCATAATTGGAATTAAAAGTTTGTTTTACATTACCGGTAAATTTTACAGTATTGTTTTCTGAAGATACAAAACGACTGTTTCCGTTTATAGAAAAATCTCCCTTAATTTCAATTGTTCCATCTGAAAAAATATCAGAATTTGTGGAATAAGAACTCTTGGGGTTATAGTAGAATCCTCCATTAACCAAAATATAGTCCGCAGGATTATTCATAGTGAAGCGAGCCGATCCATATCCATAAACCGTGCCGTCATCACCTTCAGAATCAATTGTCTGTACTCTTAAATCTCCGTTAACAATTAATTTTCCGCCATTAAGAATTACGTTACCACCCATAGCATAAAAATCGCCATTGACAGTAAGCGTATATCCATTTAAATCAAGGGTATCTTCCCACAAAAACAAATTTGAATCATATACTTCGTTTTCTGTAAGTTTCCAACCCATTTCATACGAATTTTCGCCAAATGATACTCTGCATCCATTTCTAATGAATGAGTCATATTTTATCATTCTGCTAAATTCAACTCCGGCCTTGCTGTAATTACAGATTTCCAAGTTTGCAAAGTATGAATTGGGAGATAATTCAATTTTCTGCAAATCTTTTCCATTAAATACCGTTTTATGATTATTGCTAAACTGGAAATATCCTTCACCCTCAACATTTCCACTTAAAGTAAATGTTCCGCGGTAGCCCGAGAAATAGCAATCCTTTCCTAAGTATAAATCTCCTTTTACAACAAAAGGCATATCTTCAACATTATAGTAAGCTTCCTGGTAAATACGAACATATCCATTTTCGTTTCTTACTTTCGCTTCAAAATTTCCATCAACCGTCAAAGATCCTTTGTATAAATATACATATCCATAATCATAGTTAGAACTACTACCGTGTAAATACATATTTCCTTTAACAAGGATATCTGAACAAACATATAAACCACTACCTAGAAAATACAGGTTTCCTCCAACAGTCAACTTACCATTTAGCGAAGGATAATTGTCAGTATCTATAATAAAGTCTCCGTCTGTTTCAATCTCTTTGAGTATCGTATATCCATCAGCAATAGCAATATCCGAACAATAGTGTTGATTCTCAAATGAAGTATTGTCACTTATTGCAAGTGCACCTGTTACCTTATTTCCATTGTCTTTAACAAGTCCATTGGCCAAAGGATAGGAAGAAGTCGTATCCAATACCACTCCTTCTGCACTTTCATTTTTTATTTCAATGTTTTTGAAATATGATCCGCTACCCGTGTTTTCAAACTTTACAGTTTGTTTTCCATCTCCGGAAAAAACTGTTGTATGCGAACCTGTTGCAGCAAAGTTCCTAGTTGAACCGGGAATTTGATTGAAATTTCCTTTTACTTCAAGTGTTCCCGCATTAAGGTTTTCCGCAGAATCCAGTGCTGTCTGTATCGCAAAATCGCCTTTAACCAAAACATAATCATTATCGTTGGTCATTTTAAGAACACCGTTACCAACCGAATACTGAGTTGAACCCTCTACTGTTTCTGCTTTCTGAATGTGATAATTTCCGTCAACAATAAGATTTCCACCGTTTATATATACAATGCCTGAATTCTGAATTAAATCTCCTTTTATTTCTAAAGTGTATCCATTTAAATCAAGAGTATCTGCAAGAAGAATTAAGTCTTCATTCCAAACTGTATCTTCTTTTAATGTCCAACCGTATGTTCCAGTTATTCCATCATACCTAAAAATATTACCATTTCTTACTAAATTTTTGATTTTATATAAATATGCACATGTTACGCCATCTTCACAGGTATTCTCAACTTCGATTGTTCCAAAATAAGAGGTGTTCGAAGTGTCTATTCTTTGAGCTTCTGCTCCATTTAGTTTAATTATATGTGAATCATATCCATATACGTTTCCGGAACCCGTCAGATTTCCGCCAAGAGTAAGTGTCCCGTTATACCCATAATAAGCACATCCTAAATCTATGGTCAAATTTCCACCAACTGTTATAGGAGTAATTTTATTATATGATTGATATAATATAGTTGTTCGACTCGAACTGTATCTGGATATCTGCAGATTGCCTTCAACTACCAAACTACCTTCATATAAATATGTGTAGCAATAATTCCCATACTCTCCTCCAATTAATAAATCCCCTTTAACATTTATATCTGAATTAACATAAATATTACGAGCTTGAATAGACAGAGTTCCGCCTACAGTTAACTTGTTATTTAAAGTTATATTGTAACTAGAGAATTTAAAATCTCCATCCGTTTCAATATCACTTGATAACGTAAAGTACGAATCTGATACTAAAATATTTGAACAATAATGGTTATTTTCAAACGTTGTGCTATCGCATATTAAAAGCTGACCATTAATTTTATTGCCATTATCTTTTACATTTCCCTTGGCTCCGGGAACAGAATTTGTTGAATCGAATACAACGCCTTCTTCGCTTGCATTCTCAATTTCCAGATTGTTAAAATATGAATACCAATTTGAATAATTTGAAAACTTAACCGTTTGTTTTTTATCACCTGAAAATTTAACAGTATGTTTTTCGGTCGCTGTAAAAGTATAACTTGTTGAATTTGAAATTTGATAAAAATCTCCTTTTATTTCAAGCAAACCGGCAGTAAGCAGTCCATCAGAATTTTCTGATGACTGATTATAAAAGCTTCCACCTACTAAAACATAATCTTGTTCATTGGTCATTACCAATTTACCAATTGATGCAGAATATTGTATATTTTCGTTTACAATATCATCTTTTTGAATGCGATAATCACCTTCAATCTCGAGTTTGCCACCATTTACATTTACAACACCTGCAGATTGAATCAAATTTCCTTTAATTTTCAATGTATACCCATTTAAATCAAGGGTGTCTCCTAAAAGTCGAACATCTCCGTCTATTTCTGTATCTTCGTTTAACGTCCATCCCAGATATCCGTTCATTCCATCATAAGAAAAATTATTTCCGTTTCTGACAAGTTCTCCTATACCATAGAAGTCTTGGAACGAAACTCCTTCCTGGCTGGAGTTATTAATTTCTATTTTTGCAAAATAAGAATTCTTATTTATTTCAACTCTTTGAGATTTTGTACCATTAAATACAGTACTGTGCAAACCGCTTAACTGAACCGCGCCTGCTCCTTTTATATCACCGCCTATAGTAAAAGTTCCGAAGTTTCCTTGGAAAACGCAGGACGTGTCAAGAGACAAATTTCCTTTAACTATAAAAGAAGATTCCGCAGAATTACTATTGTTTTGATATAAATATGAATATCCATATGAATATTTTTTTATTTGTGCGTCTCCTTCTACTGTAAAGGTTCCGCCATATATATACATATAAGCATAGGAGTTTCCTCCGCCCACAATCAAATTGCCTTTAACATATGTATCTGAATATACGTAAGTATCATATTTATTAACAGCAAAATCTCCGTCAACCGTTAGCTTCCCTTTTAAATACAAATAATATCCTGATTTAAAATTTCCTTCAATTTCAATCTCATTATTTAAAGTTGTTTGATCATTAATAAAAATATCCGAACAATAATGGTTGTCTTCGAATGAAGTATCCCCATTAATCACAAGTGAACCGACAACCTTAATTCCATTATCCTTAACCATTCCTATTGCCATAGGTCCGGTGGAATCTGCACCAAATTCTACACCTTCTTCACTGGTATTGCTTATCTCAAAGTTATTGAAATGTGATTTTGCAGTAGAAGGGCTCGCGAATTTAACTGTCTGCTTTTTATCACCCGACAGCAAAACAGTATGACTACCTGAAGCCTTGAAGTTACCGTAGTTCTCTACTTGATTAAAATCTCCCTTTATTTCAAACAATCCGGCTGTAAGCAATCCATCTCTTTCAACTACGGAATGAGAAGTGAACTTGCCATATATAAGTACACTTCCAGCTTCATCATTCATTATCAATCTACCACTACTTAATGCTTTAACTGATTGATTTCTATAATCTAATGTTTCATTTTCAATACTGTAATCTCCTCTTACAATAAGTTTGCCGTTTCCGATTACAACATCTCCGCCCTTTTGAACAAAATTTCCGTTTATTGTAAGTGTATATCCGTTAAGATCCAGTACTCCAAATCCTATGCTAAAATCTCCGTCAATAGTGCTGTCTTCGAATAAAGTGAAACCGTTTTCAACTTCTTCTCCATAAATAGACACCTTAGCATCGTCATTGGTTTCAAACATATTAATCTGTCTGGCATTAACGAAGTTGATTCCATCTTCTGATGTATTATTATTTTCCAAATATTCTATATAAGCACCAGTATCATTGATGGATATATCCTGACGTTCTGATCCACTTAATATAAATTTACAATAATTGGATGTATTAAAATAACTCGCAGTAAAGTTTCCAGCAACTTCAAATACACCATTTGTATAATTTGCATAATATCTTTGGTTCTGTAATTTTACATTCCCTTTAACATATAAATAATCATGCGGATTATTCATATATATTTCCGCATAACTGTTAGTCACATTAAAATTACCATTACAAATTATTGAGCCATTATCAAAATGAAGTTCTGAATCATATCCTTCATCGTTTAAATCTTTACAGACTTTAAGTTCTTTCCCATTTAAATCCAAATATGATTTTCTATTCATTGTTACGCTAAAAACAGTTAAGTCTGAATCCAATGAATAGTAACCACTATCTGGAATTACTAAAGCTTCCGGGGTTTTTACCGATTCGGTATCAGATTCGCTATAGATAGTTTCGCCGACTTTCAATACAACTTTGTATGAAAATTCTGTATCAGCTGTTGTGTTAGAATCAACGTAAGAAATTAATCCTTCTTCTTCGCTCACATTTGCGTTTTCTTCACCTTCTTCATCTAAAGAAAAAGAATCAATTAATTCATCATTTCTGTATACAAAATATTCTGCATTTTCTAACTCGGCTTTATTCCAGGTAAGAACTGAATCTGCACATTCATTTAATTCTGCCCGAAGTCCGAGTTCTATTATTACATCAACATCAGGATTAATGACATCATTTGAAATTTCTCCCTGAGTTACAATATCTTCCTCATTAACTTTTTCAATTACATCAGCATCCTCTTCATCCGATGTATTTTCGCCAACAATAACATCCTGATCGTCTGCTACGTCTTCATTGTCTTCTACAGTATCCTCTTCATTGGAAACAACATCCTCAGAAGGATTTTCAGGAGTTACCGAATATAAAGTATCTTCATCTGTATCACTTTCCTCGATAACAGACTCAGCCACATAATCATCTGTTCCTTCAGCGTGTACAATCGCTGTAAAAGCAGGCTGCATACTGCTCAAAGGAAGCATCACTATCATTAATATGATTGAAAGTATTCTTCTTAAAGCTTCACGTAATTTTCTTTTCATCTATCTTTCCCCTTAAAACAAATTCTTAAAAAAGTCGCCTATTGCCTTAAACGCATTCTTTACAAAGCCCCATACTGCTTTTACGGCTTTTACAAAGAAGTTATCTCCTGAACTGCTGTCATCATCAGAAGTATCATCTCCTGAATCAGTCGTTCCCGAATCCTCTGTTCCCGATTCGGTTCCTGATCCTGTATCTCCTGAATTATCATTTTCAGTTCCGCTTCCCGAACCCGATTCGCTTCCTGAGCCTGTTCCGCTTCCTGAACCTGAACCGCTTCCGGAACCGTTTTCGGAATCATCTCCTGTATTTACAGTACCTTCTATAGATGTTCCGTTTCCGCCCTGGCTTCCGTTTCCTCCCTGATTTTCGTTTCCGCCTTCATTTGATCCGGAATTATCTCCCGTGGTACCATGGTTTTCATTTCCGCCCTGGCTTCCGCTTCCGCCCTGGTTTTCTTTTCCTCCCTGGCCTCCGTTTCCACCGCCTTGATTTTCATTTCCGCCCTGGCCTCCGTTTCCTCCGCCTTGGTTTTCGTTTCCACCCTGGCCTCCGTTTCCTCCGCCTTGGTTTTCGTTTCCACCCTGGCCTCCGTTTCCTCCGCCTTGGTTTTCGTTTCCGCCCTGGCCTCCGTTGCCGCCCTGGTTTTCATTTCCGCCCTGGTTTCCGGATGCTTCATGAACGGTGGTATTTAATATATTTCCGTTATTATCGTAACTGTATGTTACGTAGCTTCCATCATCATAAATTACTTTTGTAACTCGATCGAATGAATCATACTCATATTTTTCCGCTTTAACATTCAGGGTGAATGTTGATAGCATAAGCGCAAATGCTAATGAATAAGTACATGTTTTCTTGAAATTTCTTTTCATAATCACTCCAAAACAGACATAAAAAAGCAACCAAACAAGAAATATAAAAATTTCTTATCTGATTGCAGTCTAACTACCTAGAAATACTTCTTTTACGGCTTACGACTTTGCGTCCTGACCTTTCGGAAAGTTTGCCCCTTACTTGTCCAATTTAGCATTAATATCAAGTATATGTCAACAAATAATAAATATATCTATATGAATTATTAATAATATACAAGAGAACTAAATCGTATTGGTCAAAAAGCCAAAATAGAACCGTCCCCAATTGGCTATTTTGAAATGATAATTTTGCCGTCCTTAACCTCAACACGAACTTTATTCGAATCGATGCCGGCCATTTCGAGCGCATCCTGGGATAACTGAACTCGGCGGGCTTTGTCGAGGATCGAATATTCCTCGTGAGATTCAACAGCTGCGAGACTCTCTGTGGTCATGTTGTCGAGCTGCTGACGGTATTTTTCCTTCATGATTTTCTCGGTACTTATCTTACCGTCAGAAATCATGATAACACGCGAAACCTTGTTTGCAAGGCTTAAGTCGTGGGTAACGATGATGATTGTGATTCCGATTTCTTCATTAATTTTTCTGAAGATATCCTGAATCATATTGGATGTCTTTGAGTCAACGGCACCTGTAGGCTCGTCGGCTAAAAGAATCTTGGGATCGTGAGCAAGAGCTACTGCGATGGCAACTCTCTGCTGTTCACCACCTGACATCTGTGCAGGATAAGAATTGGCTCTGTGATCGATGCCAATCATCTTAAGAAGTCCCATTGCTTTTTCTCTTCTTGCCTTTTGACTCATGTGGTCAAAGTAAAGTGGGGCCTCTACGTTCTGAAGAGCGGTAAAGTAAGGGAACAGATTCTGTCCGCTGTTCTGCCATACAAATCCTACAGACTTTCTTCTGTATTCAACCAGGCCTTTTTCGGACATGGCAAACAAATCGTTACCGTCCACATAAAGACGTCCGGCGGTAGGTTTTTCAAGACCCCCAATCATATTAAGAAGCGTGGACTTACCTGAACCAGATTTACCGATAATGGCAACAAGTTCGCCTCTCTCGATTTCAAGTTCAAGACCCTGAAGAGCAAGTACTTCGACATCGTCAGTCTTGTAAATCTTAACCAGTCCGTCGCAGACAAGAATATTATCTTTTTCGGGCTCATCACTCTCTTCACCTATTTTTTCATTGTAGATATTTGTGATGACCTCATCTGTCGATTCAAAATTTTCCTCACCTGCATAAACTGTTGCTTCAGTCTCGTTATTAATATATTCGTTGTTCATTTCGTCATTGTTCTGCGGGTACATACTTTAATTCTCCGTCTTCCATCTCGTATACGGCATCACCGAAAACCATCAGGTTGGGGTCATGCGTAGTCATTACTATGGTAATTCCTTCTTTTGCGATAAGTTCCTTGAAAAGCTTGATGATTCCAAGACCGGTGTTTGTATCAAGCGCTCCTGTAGGCTCATCAGCGAAAATGATTTTAGGTTTGTGTGCTACCGCTCTGGCGATGGCAACTCTCTGCTGCTCACCACCGGACATCTGGGAAGGCATGTGAGCCATTCTCTTTTCAAGTCCGACGATAGATAAAACCTCTCTTATTCTGGCATCTCTGTCGCCCTTGTAATCAGCGAGTTTAAGAGCAAAATCAACATTCTCGTAAGCACTCATTATCGGCACCAATGCCACCGACTGGAATACAAATCCGATATTGTATCTTCTCATGGTTTCTCTCTGTCTGACGCTCATGCTTCCGACATCTCTCGAGTCGATAATTACCTTTCCGCTCGTAGGGTCGTCAAGCATACTTAAAATATTTAAAAGAGTTGTTTTTCCCGAACCCGAACGGCCTTTTAAAATTGTAAGACACGCAGGAGGAACATCTATATCAACACCTTTTAATACTTCAAGGATTTCATGGTTTCCAAGCTGGAAACTTTTGTGAACATCAATTGTTTTGATTATACTGTCCATATTTTTCAACCTTTTAGTCTTCGCCAAGCTTAATAGCTTTGGTTATGTTCATGTTCTTAATGATTCTGTAAATTACGATAAAGCAGAGGATAAGTACAAATCCTACGATTACACCCATCTTCATACTGTCTTCGGCTTTACAGATAATTGTAAGCGGAATATTATGCTCTCTCGGAAGGTAAACCGTTGAGATAAGTTTTGTAAACAGGAACGTTGTCAGCATTCCGACGCCGAAGCCTGCTCCGCATGCGAATAATGAAGAGAATATCTGCTCTACGATAAGCATTCTGAAAATCTCTCCCATGGTAAGACCCATGGAACGGTAGATACCGTAAATCAGTTCTCTTTCTTTTATGGTAAGTATCCAGTAGATTAAGAAACCTACACCGCAGACAACGAGCGAAATAACAAATCCTATCGAGAACATACCGTTTGTAATCTGGATAAGAGTTGAGTTTCTCTGGTTCTGGATAAGTTCTTCTCTTGCGGTGATTTTAGGAAGTCTGCCGACCTCTTCTACATACTTATTTATCTCTTCGTAATCGGCATTGTCTGCAAGTTTCATCCATATCTGATAAGGTCTTAATCTGAAGACGTTGACTACGGTATTGTAGTTTGCCACGATGAGATAATTGTCTCTCTTTTTAAATGTACCGTCAGGTTGTTCTTCATAAACAATGGATTCATATCCGGGGAACGAATCCACGATAGCAACGATTTCGCCTCGTGTATCGGCATATTCCTCGTTAACGTCTATAGGAGAAACTCTCGAATATTTGAGTTTGTCTCCGACGTTAAGTTCATACTTCTCTGCAAGGTTTCTCGAAATGATGATTCCCTTGGGATTCTGTCCAAGCGCGTTTAGATAATTAAACCAGTGCTCATCATTCAGTCCGTCCTGTAATGCTGCCGTTTCGCCGAATTCCTTGGTATTGATACCTAAAAGAAGGCAGCCTATCTCTTTCTTTCTTTCAACAGAAACCACGGTATCTTCATCGCGGATAACCCTGGTCATGCTTTCAACGCCGAGATCTTTTAATCCTTCAAAGCGCTGATAATCAGGCTCGTTGTAACGCCAGTATGCTTTAGCGGACATTGAAACTTTTTTGATGGTAAGATTCCATCTTTCCTCAAGCTTATAATCGCAGCCGACATTGTAGTCGATTCGGTTTTCCATGTTTTCATTTACGCTTCGCGCCAGGTTGGAATTAAAGATACCCATTGCGATGGTCATTACAAGGAATACCGAAATGAATCCCTGCTTTTTGGTGTTTCTGATAATCTGCAGGAATGCCACGTACTCTGCGGGTTTCCATTTGTTTCTTCCCAGCTTGTAAATAAGATTGATAATAAGATGAATTATTCTTAAAGCGAATAGTCCGCATCCTAAAATAAACAGTGAAGAATCAAGGAATATAATCGGATCGATCTGACCGCCCGAAATAACGGTAAGTGAAATCGATTCTCTCTGTTTCATATAGTTGTAAAGAAGATATCCGGAAAGCAGCAAAAGAGGTATATCAAGGAAGAACTTCTCCCAGAGCGCTTTTGACTTGCCGGAATTTTTAGCCGATCTTCTTTCGATAATCGTAAATCTTGAAAGAGGAATAACGGGAATGGTCATAAAGAGCATGGATAATACAAAAGCTATTCCCGAAAATGCAAGCATCATGTATGTCGGCTGATAGATGGTTGTATCTTTCATCGTAAACACAAGGAACGCGTCCGTTCCCGCACCGAGTTTACAGAAAAGATAGCCAAGCGGCAGACCGATAACAGATCCCACAATCGATATAACAAACGACTGCAGCATATAGAGTCTGATAACCTTGAATCTTGAAACACCACGGCTCTTAAGCATTGCTATTTCATTGGTTTCCATCTCAAGGATTCTGCTTGAAATCATATAGATGAAAAGAAGCAAAAGAGCAATAATCGGTATTTCAAATGTTAAAAGAATTATACTGATAGTCTTCTTTGATTCGATATAGGAAGACAGCGTGTTCTCAAAATTGGAAGTTAAGTTTGCATCGATTGCCCTGAACTGTCTTAAATATGAAAAGTATTCTTCGGCATTGTTGTAATTGATATATGTATAATCAAACATAACTCTTTCGGTATAGTTAATCGGAGATTGTACATATATATCCAAGATAGTCGAGAAATCATCCTTGCCTGCAAGAAGAACTCTGTCAAATGTTCTTAATCTTCTGTCCCAGAAAGGATCGCCGTCATCAACTTCTTCAACGATACCGCAGATAACAAGCTTAACATTTATTTTCTGATCGTCTTTTTTAACTATTGCAGTCCAGAACTGTCCTATGGTCAAATCATCCGCATCGTATGTCTTTTGCGATACAACAACGGGAATAGCACCTTCTTTTAACGCTTCCTGAACCATTTCGTTTTCGGAATTTGCTGCATCTTCAGGCCATACACCTGCTAAAAGCTCCGAATGATCTCGAAGCTTGTCGATATAACCCAGAGTAAGCTGTCTGGATTTGCCTGTTAAGTTTTCTTCCGCATAACCTGCAGGAATCTCCAGTACCTGCTGTCTTTGAATTACAGGAATATCAATATAGTAATTCCATTTGCTTTCAAGACTGTTTAAAAATCCTAAAGTGGTATCAACATCCGTATAGTTTTCCCCGTATAATGCGCCTTTCGTGGACATTACAGCAGGGTATGTACCGTACTTTTCAATGTAATCCGCGAAAAGATTCTGAAGCAGTCTGTTAAGGCTTCCTTCCTTAAACATCGGATATACGCTTAAGAATGCCGACAGAAGAATAACTCCGGTAAGCAAACAGAAATTCAGCCACTTTTTATTCAGTATTTTGTATTTGATAAATCTTATCATTTTATCCTTCTCCTGTTACTTAACAAGAATGTCTCCTTCATGTACGCCGTTTACAATTACCGGTTTGTCAAAAGTTCCGAGTCTCTGATCCATTCCGGTCTGAACATATCTTTTATATACCGTGTCTCCGTCCATTACCCATACATAAAAGTATTCTTTATTGTCGAAAGAAATTTCCTTCATAACATAATCGCCGGGTACATAGAACACGTTATCGATTCTCATTTTGTCATAAGAAATTTCAAGACCCAAAAACTGATTACTGTATTTGAAAAAGTCCTCATCGGTAACTCTCATGTAAAAAGTATTTGAAGAATCATATGCGGGTGCCGTACAGTAAACCTTTCCGTTTTCCGTAAACACGTGCGCAAAAGAATTGTTGTTTCCGGCTACAACCTCTGCCGGATACTCATCGTCTTTTACCTTAATGTTATAAGTGAATCCCAAAGCTTCTGCATCATGGCTTCCGCCGAATTTAACGATATCGTCAAAGTAATATGAGCTCTCTATCAGCTTTTTGCCCACATCAACTTTGTCACCGCTGTAAGCAGATATTGAATTGATTTTTCCGTCATATTCGGCATAAATCGTCTTATATCCCGTACCGTCATTTTCCTTCTTTGCATTTGCAAGCTGTCTGTTTAATGAAGCGATGGTACTGTCGTGCTGTTTCTTACGTAAATCCTTGTTTATCTCAAGGAGTTTTAAATCCATCTCAGCGTATTTCACATTATAGGCAATACCGTTTGTATCCATTTCGAGTTTGGATTTTTCCATGGCCAGTTTGACCATATCTTCAGGAGTTGTATTAGGATCCGCAAGTGCTTTCTTGATTTCATCAATTCTTGCCATTCCCTGATTGGTCTTGCCTGCACTCTCACTGATGGTTTTATTTAAGTCCGTATATTCTTTTTCAGAATCTTTTACGAAATTGTCGTAGTCTCTGTTTTCGCTTTTGATTCTGTTTTCGATTCCGACCAGCCTTCCTTTTTCGGAATCAATCATGATTTTCATAAGGGGATCGCCCTTTTTAACTTCATCAAGTTCATTTATATAAACTTCTACAATCTCACCCGCATCTTCAGCAAAATAAGAATGTGTCGACTCCTCAACATACTTAATTCCCTTTGCGGTTTCTGAAGATGCAAATGTTCTTAATTTAACCTCATACTGGCCTTCCATCTTCGGAAGCGCAGCCTCCTGGGTATAAAGAACCATTTCGCCTTCTTTAAGGCCGCTTACGACTTCGTAATTGTGCTCATCGTTAGCGCCGATTTCGAAGTATCTTTTTTCAAGCGTTCCGTCATCGGCTTTTACGTACACAAATGAACCTGTGTCATCGGTGTTTACCGAATCTTTTCCGACTACAAGTACATCGTTTTTGTCTTTCTCATAAAACTGTAAAAGCACAAAATCACCGAGTTTTACATTTACTTCTTCTTCGGGTTTGAAACGCTGAATCGGATAAAGATTCTGAGCCTTGGCATAAACCGTCTCACTGTCCGAATAATTGTATTCGCTGATAGGCACTTTCTTTCCTTCTATAAATGCAAATTTAACGGCATATTTGGAATAGTTGTAAGATCTTGTATCACCCTGAGCCGCAAAGAACAAATCCTCGGGATCGGTAACCGTTACAAGATTTTCGTTTGCCATAGCGGTATTTCCGGCTTTTAAGTCTTTTATGTATGTTACATATCCGCTCTTTTTAGCCCTGATAACGCCGTCGCTTACGATTTTGTTTAATTCTGTAAGGCTTTCATTAATTTTTCTTTTGTTAAACTCATACATCTCGTCGGAGTATGCATAGTTTTCTTCAAAATTCTCAAGGTTCTTGTCGAAGGATTTTACGTATTCCTCGCTGGCCATACCCATGTTTTTGCTGTATTCGGCCTGTTCTTTCTGAAGTTCTATCTTTGAACGCTCGATATCGTATTTTTTCTTATTGGCTTCATACTCGGCAGTTAATAAAGAAAGGCTTGAATTAAGTTCCGTAATCTGATCTTTGACGGAATCAACATCTGCTTCCACCAAAACATCACCTTCGTTGACATAGTCACCGACGGCTACCTTGAATTCTTTTAACTCAATCATTTTCTCATAAAAGTGGCAGTATTCTGTACCCATAACGCTTCCGAGAATAATCTTGGAGACGCCCATATCAGCCTTTTCAACCGGTCTGAACGTAGGCTCTGCGCCTACGGGCTCCAAGAGCTCGGGAACATTCTGCTTGCCGGTACAGGAACAGAGAACTATTAAGGCACTTAATGCAAGAGCCAAAGCTTTTATTTTTCGCATCTTCATCATTTTCCAGCCACCTCTTCTCCGCCTTTAAGCCCGCTCTTAATTACAGCCATTCCGTCAACTACGGAATCAACTTCAACATAAACGGGATTTCTGAATCCGTTTTCATCCACAACATAAACGAATCTCTTTTCGTTTACGGCTGTGTAAACATATCTTTCCTCTACGTAAACCACGTCTTTCATTGTTTCAAGAGGAATAACAACTTCAAATTTCTCGCTGCTTACATATCCGACATCATCGCTGACCGGTTTTAAATGAAGCGTTTTGGTTCCGGTATTGTTTTCCTCTATCTGGGTTATTTCAACATCAAATTCCATAGTGGGGGACTGTGCCTTGTAAACAGCGCCCACTTCAAATTCGTAATCGGAATTTTTTACTTCGGTGGTAAAGCCTACATCACCGCTGGCTTCGGTTAAAATATCCTTGCCTTTAATAACAACGCCGTTTGCAATAGCCTCGCTGACATATGTAATAACGCCGTCTTCTCTTGCCTTTACAATACATTTATCCAGATCTCTCTGGCTCTCCATAAGTTCGATTTCTTTTAATTTAATATCATCCTCGATGGAAGCTATCTGATCGTCATAAGCCTTACCGATTGCAATATTTCCTGCAAATTCTTCCATTGTAGGATCTGTCTTCTCGGGATCAAAATTTATACTTTTGAGTTTTTTAACATGTTCTAAGAGCAGCTTGTCGGTTTCGAGGGTTTCTCTCGCTTCTGTGACTTTTTTCTCGATTTTATCCGATTTAAAGACGCAGAGAACCTGACCGGCTTTTACAAAATCGCCGTTCGCTACTTTCAGTTCGTCAAACTCAAGATCGTCCAAGTCAACCGAATAGTTATAATATCTTAAAGAGTTCTGGGTAAGTTTAAGCCTGATGGTAGGCGTCATATCTCCCCTGTGTACCTCGAAGGTCTCAGGAATAGTTTTCTGATACAATTCCTTCGAAACAGGTTCGATTTTGTGAATATCGGTCTTTTCGCACCCCGTAAGAAGGACTGCGAACGATAAAACCGCACATGAAATTATTCCTTTAATAGGTTTCATTTGTCTCTCCAGTAAAAAAAATTATGCCCCCTTGTACCTATTTTGCAATTTTATCACAATTTTTTCACATTTAAAATATGACAAATTTTAGACAATATCCCTATTTTTTAGTGAATTCCTTTTGTAAATTCAATTTCTTTATGCTATAATCTGAACGAACGCGCTTCAAATTCTTTTTTGATCGCAACAATTTCTATCTTTTAGGAGGTTTTAAAATGGCTTTAGTTACCACAACAGAAATGTTTAAGAAAGCCTATGACGGCGGCTATGCAGTCGGCGCTTTCAACGTAAACAATATGGAAATCGTTCAGGGAATTACAGAAGCTGCAGGCGAATTAAAGAGCCCTGTTATTCTTCAGGTTTCCAAGGGCGCTCGTGCTTATGCTAACCACACTTATCTTGTAAAGCTTGTTGAAGCAGCAGTTATCGAGAATCCCGACATCCCCATCGCTCTTCACCTTGATCACGGTGATACATTCGAACTTTGTAAATCATGTATCGATGGCGGATTTACATCAGTTATGATCGATGCTTCTTCCAAATCTTTCGAAGACAACATCGCACTTACAAAACAGGTAGTTGAATATGCTCACGCTCACGGCGTAGTAGTAGAAGCTGAACTCGGTACTCTCGCAGGTATCGAAGACGAAGTAGTAGTTGAATCAGGTAAGGAAGCTTACACAAGACCTGAAGAAGTTGAAGAATTCGTTTCCAGAACAGGTTGTGACTCTCTTGCAATTGCTATCGGTACATCACACGGTGCTTACAAGTTCACAGCAGCTCAGTGTACAAGAAATGCTGACGGCATCCTTGTTCCGCCACCCCTTCGTTTCGACGTACTCGAAGAGTGCATCAAGAGACTTCCCGGATTCCCTATCGTTCTTCACGGTTCATCTTCAGTTCCTCAGGAATTCGTTAAGATGGTTAACACATACGGCGGAAATATGCCCGATGCAGTTGGTATTCCCGAAGAACAGCTTCGTAAAGCAGCTGAACTTGCTGTATGTAAGATCAATATCGACTCCGATATCCGTCTTGCTATGACAGGTAACATCAGAAAGTACTTCGCAGAGCATCCCGATCACTTCGATCCCCGTCAGTACTTAAAGCCCGCTCGTCAGGCTGTTAAGGACATGGTTGCTCACAAGATCATCAACGTTCTTGGTTCAGACGGTAAGGCTTAATTAAAGAAATTTAAAGCACTAATAGATATAAACCGGAGCATATTTCTGCTCCGGTTTTTCTTTGCCCGAAAAATTACCCATCATTTCAATAGGTTTTTCTTTATTTTTTGTTTTTACGGGTTTATAATGTTTTCGGTAAATAAATGAAAGTTTTCTTTTTAGAGAAGGCGGGTATACAGGTATGATTTCTACAAAAGGAAGATATGCTCTTCGAATAATGATTGATCTTGCATCGCAGAATCCCGAAACTTTTATTCCGCTTAAGGATATCGCGGAAAGGCAGAACATTTCCAAAAAATATCTGGAAATAATCATAAAAGATCTGGTTGAAGGCGGTCTTTTAATCAGTCTTTCGGGAAAAGGCGGCGGTTACAAATTAAAAAGGAAGCCCGAAGAATATACGGTCGGCGAAATCATTGAATTGACTGAGGGTTCGCTCGCTCCGGTAGCATGTCTTGCGGAAAAAGCCGAGGAATGTCCGAGAGCCTCGGGATGCATAACTCTTCCTTTGTGGAAAGAGTACGGTGAGCTCGTGCACAATTTCTTTTACGGTAAGAAATTAACCGATCTGGTTGAAAACAAAGAATAAAAATCATAAGAACCCCGACGGTAACAGGGCCCGCCGGGGTTCTATAAAATGAAAATGAATTTCGGATCCGCTAATTTATAAATCTATTTTTTCAAGCTTCTTTCCTTTTTTAAGATAAACTCCTTCAATTCCGTTTGTATCAACTAAATTTATTTTGGATATTGTATCTTTTCTTCCAAAGAGACTTCCGAATACGGATGTTCTTAAGCCGTATACTACGAGTACATTCTGACCGTCAATATTCTGAACCTTTGTCTTGTATGTCCTGATCGGTTTCTTTGAATCAAGTTCAACGAGAGAAAAATACCACAAATCAACATTGTCCGTTGCATAGTATATTATTCCGTCGTTTTCCATGCTTGAATCTCTGAAAATAATCATGTGAAAATACACTTCATCAATATCATCTTCGTCCTCATATAATAAAACCGAATTTTCGGGAACATTATTGTATTTTCTGCCTGCCGAATCCAGCATAAGTGACGGAACTGTGACTTTAGCGTAAACGTTCTTCTGACTGATCGGAACGATGGGAAGATTAAGCAGGATGAAAAACAGTATTATTGCTGCGATTATTATGATGAAAACCGTTTTAGATCTGTCAGTTTTTCTTTTGACGTTAAGACCTATTTTCTTTATAAGTTCCTCGTCATATTTTTCCGTGCTTTCAATTTCCTTTTCGCCCGGAATATCGCCCTTCATGGATTCATATGCCTTCTTACAGTCGGGACATTCTTTTAAATGATTTTCTATTTCTTTTTTTGTTTCTTCGCTTGTAAGTTCGTCTATGTATGATGGAAGCAAATCTTTTATGAGACTACATTTTTCATTCTTCATCATTCATCATTCCTTTCAGTTTTTCTTTTGAGCGGTAGAAAGTTACTCTTGCCCAGTTTTCGCTTTTGTGAAGCACATCTCCGATTTCCTTAAATGAGAGTCCCGAATCGATTCTTAACTTAACTACTTCTTTTTCGACATCGGCCAGGGAATTGATGCTTTCCGCTAATTTCCTCTGTTCCTCCCTCTTCATGACTTCAGCCTCAACATCTGTGTTTCCGGCCACTTCCATGAAGTTTTCATCGTCTATCGATGCGTTCGTATTATCTTTTTTCTTTAAGTGGTTGAAATATATGTTCTTAGCTATCGTACACAGCCAGGCGAAGAGGTTGCCACCCGTAAAAGAATCATAATTCTTTATCGCCCTGTAAAAAGTTTCGGATACTATGTCGTCCGCCAGGTCCTGATTGCGGCAAATCGAAACGACATACTTTTTAAGCGGTATACAGTATTTAAGATATATTTCTTCCATCTCTTTAGTGGAAGCGCTGTTCATCTTTCTACCTGCTTTCTGTATGATAAACAACTTAAGTTTTCAAAATGTTACAAAAAATTTTTATTTTTTAAAAAAATATCGGAGACGCCCGGCGAAACCGATATTTTTGCATATATCATATTAAATTAATTACAAAGGTTTTCTGATAATTTTCCCGCCGCCGATGACACATTCGTTTTCATCATAAAAGACAGCGGACTGACCTGCGGTTGCAGCACGTACAGGCTTTTCGAATACAATCCGGAGTGTATTCTCGTCAAAACGCGTAAGAACTGCGTTTTCGCCGTCATGGCGGTAACGGATCTTAACCTTGGCGGGAATTTCCTCGCCCATTTTTATATCTTCTATACTAAGGAAGTTTAAATCATTTACGAAAATCTCATTATTATATAAAGCTTCGTCTTCGCTTAAAACAACTTCGTTTGTTTCAGGTCGTATTTCTTTTACGAACATGGGATGACCGAATGCAATGCCAAGGCCTTTTCTCTGTCCTATAGTATAATGAATGATTCCTCTGTGCTTTCCTAAGATATTGCCATCTTCATCCACGAAGTTTCCTTCCACGGAAGTAAAATCAGAAGCATTCTTTTCTATGAAGCCGGCATAATCTCCGTCAGGAACAAAGCAGATTTCCTGCGAATCGGGCTTTTCTGCCACAATTATTCCGGCTTTTCTTGCAATTTCCCTTACTTCATCCTTTGAATACTTTCCAAGAGGCATTAATGTTCTTGAAAGCTGCTCCTGGGAGAGTTTATAAAGCATGTAAGTCTGATCTTTCTGTGCGTAATCTGCTTTTTTTACGGTATATCGGCCGTTATCAAGCTTAACTACCGATGCATAATGACCTGTGGCGACAAAGTCTGCCTGACGAATATTTGCAAAATAAAGCATTCTCTCCCATTTTACATATCTGTTACACTCGATACAGGGATTCGGAGTCATTCCGTTTATATAATCACAGATAAAAGGCTTTGTAACCTTTTCTTCAAATTCCGATATACAGTTAAAAGTATGGAAAGGAAATCCGAGATGGTCTGCTATGCTTTTAGCGTCGTCAATTTCGCAGCATCTGCTCTCTTCTCCGTCTGATGATTCCCAGCTTCGAAGAGTGAGTCCTATAACATCATATCCTTCTTCTTTTAAGAGGTATGCGCATACGGCGCTGTCTACACCGCCTGACATACCGACTACAACTTTACTCATTTGTTCCAAAAATCCTTTTTTTATGAGAAAAACTCAAATCTACATATTGTGTATGGCCCGAATTTGCGGATTACCGCTTTTATGAGCCTGAAAACACGATATTTTTATCATTTTCAAATCGCCTGCAAAAATTAAATCTTCGGTCTTTCGAAAAATGATGTTAAATCTAAATTTAATTTTCAGGGAGATTCTGTCAACAAATATTGTTTTCATTTTGGGAAGTGATTTTCACTCTTTCTTCGGTAAAATTCGCTTCGCTCATCCAAAATCTCACCTTAAAATCAATTGTCTTTTATTCTACGGTTTTTTCTTCAGAAGGTTCTTCACCAGATATTGTGGTTTCTTCTTTTTCCTCAAAACCTTCTTTTCTGTTCATTTTGTCAGCGTATTCTTCTTTGGGCATAGGCTTTGCAAAGAAGTAACCCTGGATCATATCGCAGCCTTTGCTTGCAAGAAATTCAACCTGCTCTTTGAATTCAACACCCTCAGCAACCGTGAGCATGTTAAGACTCTTTGCAAGGGCGATGGCTTCGGTAATAACAATCTCACCTCTTCCGCCGTTAGTATCGCCTCTGAAGAACTCAGCATCAAGTTTAAGAATATCCAGAGGCATATCCTTAAGTGAATTAAGCGACGAATAACCGGAACCGAAATCGTCCATTGACACCATAAAACCGTATTCTTTGAGCTTGAGTATAGTATCAATCATAGCCTTCTTATCATCAAAGAAAGCGCTTTCGGTAAGCTCAATCTCAAGTAGATTACGAGGACAGCCTTCAGCATCAACAGCATCTCTTATCTGCTCAGCCAGATCGTCTTCAATAAAATGAGCTCTGGAAACGTTTACGGACGCAGGAACGCACTCATAACCAGCATCAAGCCATGCTTTCTGGTCTCTGGCAACATGCGTAATCATATAATGATCGATATCCTGAATAAAACCATTCTTTTCCAGGATAGGAATAAAGCTTCCCGGGCCCTTAAAGCCAAAATCGGGCGAATTCCATCTGATAAGCGCCTCTACACCCCTAAGTTTATTGGTTTTAGGGTCATACTTGGGCTGGTAATAAACTATATATTCTTCGTTTTCTATGGCGGATCTGCGTCTTTCCATTACGGCGTCAATCCACTTTTGTTCTTCAACGAGATTTTCGTCAAAGAAAGCAATACCGGAATCATCGCATTCCTCAAGTGTCGATCTGGCCGTGCAGGCATTATTGTATTCTCTCTCTATATCAATATTTTTTCTTCTTACAGGTTTGCCTTTTGCATTTTTTCTGTTTTCAACGACATAAACACCGACATGGAAGGTGAATTTATGATCTTTGTCAATTCTTTCGAGTTTATCGATTATCTCTAGTATTCTGGCCTTTAATTCTTCACGATCCTTAAATCTTAAAAGAAGCGCAAAGTTAGCCGATGAATAATGAGCAGAGAGTTCTTTTTTGTTTAAACTGTCCTTTACAATCCTATCTACTCTGTAAAGCATTTCCTCGCCTTCGATAACAGAATGGCAGACACAATAATTTCTGAATTTTACGAATACAAGGTCAAGAACGGCATATGATTCTTTGGCACTTCTTCTTTTCTTTAAAAGCTGTTCGCCGCGGAAAGAAAACCACATCCAGTTATGTCCTCTGGTAATCGGATCAGTAAAGAATACTTTGGACAGTCTTTTCTGATTCACAAGTGTATTAATCATATTTACAAGCATAAGAACTATGATGCATGTGACCAGTGCAAAGCCCACCAGTATGAATGAAATCCAGAAAACACCATCGGAAAGAGATAATCTGAAAAATGTCTTGCAGTAAAAAACCTGCTTCCCGCCCTTGACGTCAAATGACATCCACATGGGCACACTAATCGTAGTTTTATTCACGTTTACCTTATCAATGTCTTGCTCGCTTAAATCAAAGGCAAAGCCTAACAAACCAAGCGGTTGAGGCTTCATATTTCCTTCATCATCCATTACAAACAAATCATCCGCTTTACTATCCATGTATATCTTTATTTTCTTTACCTCGGTCTGCGAAACAGGCATTTGTATGTATCCGCTGTTTTTTCCCATGGTATTTTCGCCGTATTGATATATCACATTTCCGAGATTATCGGTAATAAAGTATTCTCTTCCTTCTTCGCTTAAAAGAGAATAAACATTTTCGCTGTTATTATCAGCGTTTAAGTCATATAATTTGGCCATATATTCCACTTTTTCATATTCATCCACGAACTTCGTATCCAGAATATAATCTGAAAAAGCATCGGTAAAAAGCGAAACAAAAACAACTGTGGCAAAAGCAATTATCAGACATAAAACAATATTTACCCAGATGTGATTTTTCGTTACGATTTTTAAAACTTTATTCTTTTTTCTTTTAGGAGTATTTGCCATATTAAAAATTCAGATAATTTATCTGCCTTTCTTAAATAATCTCTATCTGACACATTTTCATTGTTTCAAGTGCCGCATTATGGCTGTCGGGTGTAACTCCGGCACAGCATTTCGAATCAACAGATATTTTAATTTCGGGGAAAAGTGCTTTTAAAATAAGTGCATTGGATACAACGCAGATATCGGTGCAGAGACCGATGATTTCAATTTCTTCGAACGAGCGCTCTTTCCAGCCTGTATATCCGAACGAAGGCTTGTTGATTATCTCTGCGCCTTCAAAATAAAGGCCATCCCTTATCTCCCAGCCCTCAGTGTTTTCGATACAGTGAACCACGGGAAGATAATGTCCTTCGTTGGTGTTAAGATAATTCTCGTGGTGGGTATCTCTCGTAAAAATAACCTCATCCCCGTTAGCTCTGTATTCGCTTATTTTTTCTTTTACAGCAGGAACAATTTCCACTGCCTCTTTGCTTCCGAGGCTTCCGTCGATAAAATCGTTCTGCATGTCTATTACTATCAGAGTTTTCATAGCTTCTTCTCCCTTAATATCCGAATGATTTTTTAAATCCTCAACTTATTATGATACCATATTTCTCGTATTTTATGAAGTTTGACCGCTTACATGCAATTGGTGTCGGGGTCCTTATCCCAGTAATTATTTTTGGTCTTAACCATTGACAAAATATTATCTTCCGTAAAAGGTCTGAAGTAGTTTAAATCTGCGCAGACATTAAATCCGAACGGCTTCCAGAGGCCTGTGCCTCTGTGCGTGTGCGCGAAAAGATTAAGGCAGTCTTTTTTATGATCGACAGGGCAGTGAATAAGATGGAACTTAATGCCTCCGATCTCCACGTCCGCTTCTCTTAAAACCTCATAAAAGCCATGATTTTTAAGTTTATTCCTCATGTACTCGAAATCGTTTCCGTACACTTCTCTTAAAAGTCTTTCTTCTCCGTTTCCCATTATAAGAATGACTTTCGGATTAAGCCTCCTGACAATTGCAAACGCTTCGTCAGGATTGGGATGGTGGCCGGCATTATAATTAATCCAGTCGCCGAGCACATAAAGAGTGTCTGCCTCTCCCGCCATTTTGTTTACGTTTTCAACAAAGACATCTTCAAATTCTTTGATGTCTTTAAACGGGCGCCATTCACGCTCAATTATTTCATTATCGCCAAAATGTAAGTCTGCTGTAAAATATTTCATATGAATTCCCTCAACTCTTTTATTTTACTATTTCTCAAGATTATATTCAAATTAAAAAAGGACGGGAGAACAAATCTCCCGCCCTCATAAAAGATAATTATTATTCAGCTTTTAAAAGACTCGCGTTTCTTAATGTGCAGTATGTGTAACTGCCTTCATCGTATGTATCAAAAATACCCTCAACGGTAATGGTTTCGCCTTCTTTAGGATAATCGTCCGGAAACTTTAATTCATCGGACAGTTTTCCTCATCCTCGCATTTATGTCTCTCCTTAATTCACAATGTCAAATTGTAATGCTGCCTTTAAAAAATGTCAATTACCTGAGGATATTTATTGTATTCTTGCAATTCGGATATCCGGTGCATCCCCAGAATTCACCATATCTGCTTTTTCTTATGACCATTCTTCTGCCGCATATCGAACATATGGGAATTGTTTTGTCGCCGTTTTCAAACCTTTCGGTTTCTTCTTTTAAGCGTTCGTAAACCTTCTGGTTCATAAGACAGTCGGCCAGTGCTCTGTGGGCTCCCTCGGACGATAATCCGAAGTGTTCCGCAAGCACGGTCAGATTTCTGTGCGAAAGCTCCGGCATGCAGCGTCTGGCGATTAAAACCGTATCGATGTAATCGTTGTCGGGAACTTTGCCGTCAAACTGGAGCATGCATTCAATCTTAAGAAAATTCATATCGAATGATTTGATATTATGACCCACCAGAATGTCATCGCCTATAAAATCAATAAACTCCGTGAGCGCTTCCTTCATCTTCGGTGCATCTTTTACCATGTCGTCGGTAATTCCGTTTATTGCGGTAGCACCGGGAGATATCGGCTGTTCGGGATTTACTAGCGTTGCAAATTTATCAACCACCTCGTGATTGATTACCCTGACCGCAGACATTTCCACTATCCTGTCACCGTCGAAAGGATTTAAGCCCGTAGTCTCGAAGTCGAAGACCACGTAATCGGTCACAAAATCATCTATGTTGTTTCCAAGTTTATCGCCCAGCATATAAACCTCTGTACCTTAAAAGAGCAAATCGTGAGGCTATCACAATTCGCTCTTTCTTTTTTTATCTTTCTTCTCTGAAGTATGACAGTCCCAGACTGGCCGGCGGCTGATTCTCCTTTTTGTTTCGCATGCTGGTAAGTACCAGTACGAGAAGCGTTACCACATAAGGAATCATCTTGTAGAGTTCCTTAAATTCCATGTAATCCATACCGGTCGGAATGTAGAGATATACGATGTAAAGTCCGCCGAAAAGAATGGATGCGAATATACCGATTAAGGGGTTCCAGATTGAGAAAATAACAAGTGCGATAGCAAGCCATCCTCTGTCACCGAATGCGTCGTTTGACCATACGCCCGAAGCGTAATCCATTACATAGTAAAGACCGCCGAGGCCCGCTATCATACATCCTATGCATGTTGCAAAATATTTGTATCTGCTGACATTGATTCCCGCAGCATCGGCTGTCGAAGGATTCTCTCCTACTGCTCTTAAATGAAGTCCCTTGCGGGTTTTAAAGAGAACAATCGCAGAAACAATTGCGATTAAAAATGCCGCATAGCAGAGGAATCCGTAGCTTAAGAATACTTTTCCGAACCACCCCATCTTTGATGCAAAGGGAAGTGCTCTCGAATAAAATGCACTGGTTCTTGAAAGCGCTATCGAAGGTACGTCCGCGCCCGATAATTTTATGAGTGAACCGCCGAAGAAGTTTCCGATGCCGACACCGAACGTGGTCATTGCAAGACCTGTTACATTCTGGTTGGCTCGAAGCGTAACAGTCAAAAGGCAGTATATAAGTCCCATGATTAGAGATCCTGTAAGCGAACAGAGAAGCGGAATCATAATTGCTAAAAATCCGTTCATATCTCCGCCTTTGCACGCCTGCTCATAAAAGAATGCGCCGATAACTCCGCTGATACCGCCGACATACATTACGCCGGGGATTCCGAGGTTCAGGTTGCCGGATTTTTCCGTTAAGATT
>JAGCVT010000084.1 GCA_017962225.1 Lachnospiraceae bacterium | reverse complement strand
TTTAGAATACTGCAAAATTGCATTTTTCAACATAAAATCGAATAAAGTCAGAGCCTTTCTGACGATGCTCGGAATTATCATCGGTATATCTTCGGTGGTAGCGATTGTTAGTTTGGGCAGCGGATTTAAGAAAGCCATTGACAAGGAACTTTCGAATCTGGCCGGCAACACTCTTGAAGTATATTCCATGGGTGATACCGACTTCGACGATTCTGACCTTGAAGCCCTGATGAAAAAAGATAAACATATCCTCGGAGTCACACCGGTTATTACACTCGGCGGAGAAGCAGCATATAAGGATCTGCCGTCATATTCCGCAGAGATAAAAATAGGCAACGAACTGATGGATCAGGCTTCGAAATACGATCTTATTTACGGCAGATATTTTACGAAAGAAGAATACGAGCATAAGGAAAAAGTCTGCATCATAACCAAGAGCTCCGCCAGAAAACTGTTCGGACACGAAGATGTTGTAGGAATGACCGTTGATCTCTTTTATGGTAATAATAAAAGAGGCGGTACATTCAGAATTATCGGAGTAAGAGATGACAACTCATCGCAGATGGCAGACTTGATTATGGGCAGCGGAAGTTACGATGTTAAAGCCGAATGTCCGTTCCCGTCATTCATTGATGCAATAGGACTATCCGGATACAATATCGGATATTACGATTTGGTCATCATCCTTGATGATGCCAAAAATGCGAGTGATGTATTATCTCACGTAAGAGCAATTCTTGAAGCAAGACATGATATCCGCGGCGAGAGCCAGATACTGGTTATTGACTATAACGCAATCTTCCAGACCATCAGCGCATCACTTACATTGGTTACGCTTCTTATAATGCTGGTCGCGGGAATATCGCTCTTCGTAGGCGGTATCGGAGTAATGAATATCATGCTTGTATCCGTGACGGAGCGAACGCGAGAAATCGGTATAAGAAAAGCCCTTGGTGCGAGAACAGGCTCGGTGCTTACACAGTTTCTTGTAGAAGCAGGATCGATTTCATTACTCGGCGGAATAATCGGTATCATTTTGGGACTCGCGGGAGCGGAATTTATATGCTTCCTTATCTCAAACCTTACCACTTCAACATTGGTGGCCGATTTTAATCCGTTTTTCATCCTTGGAATAGCACTTTTCTCAATGTCGATCGGTGTGTTCTTTGGAATTTACCCTGCCAGAAAAGCAGCAAAGTTAAGCCCCATCGAGGCACTTCGAAGAAGATAACTTTTGCTTTTTCATATAATTTCATCCCCTTTAAAAGCAGAGAGTTTCCACTCTCTGTTTTTTTATGAAAAATACAAATTGCCCAAGAGTTATGTAGTGAAGTGATTTTTAATGTGATATAATTAGCAAGGTTTTTTAAAAAGGTGTACTATGAGCAGTTTCAGAAAAGGATTTACAGACGGAATACCGATTGGTCTGGGATATTTGGCAGTATCCTTTTCTTTTGGTATACTCGCGGTTGCCGGTGGACTTAACATCCTGCAGGCAACTCTTATTTCCATGACCTGTCTGACGAGTGCAGGGCAGTTTGCCGGACTTACAATCATGCTTTCCGGTGGCAGTATCATAGAGATGGTAGTATCGCAGTTTATCATCAATCTCCGATATTCCCTGATGTCGATATCTCTTTCCCAGCATATAGATAAAACAATGAAGCTTCCGCAGAAACTCTTCTTCGGAGAGTTTCATACTGACGAAATTTTCGCTGTGTCCATGGGACGGCCCGAGAAGCTTGGAAGCAGATATTTCCTGGGCGTAATCATAGCTCCGTATGTGGGATGGTCGCTCGGAACTTTCCTAGGTGCAGTCTGCGGAGAAGTCCTTCCGCCGATGATTGTAAGTGCGCTGGGTGTTGCTCTTTACGGAATGTTTATAGCGATTATTGTTCCGCCGATGAAACACTCATGGAAGATAAGCATAGTTGTTGCAATTGCAATTGCTCTTTCGCTCTGCTTTCATTTTGTGCCTTTCCTTAAGAATGTATCTTCGGGATTTGCAATTATCATCTGCGCGGTTTTGGCTTCGCTTTTTGGTGCGATAGTATTTCCGATTGAAGAAGACAAGAAAGAAAAAGAGAATAAAGAAGGAGGCAGCGTATGAACTGGTTGAGTTTTCTTACATACCTCCTTGTGATGGCAGGAGTGACATATTTAGTCAGAGTCCTTCCCTACATTTTTATGCGTAAGGAAGTTAAGAACAGATTTTTCAAATCGTTTCTTTTATATGTTCCGTACACCGTGCTGGCTGCGATGACGATACCTGCGATTCTTTTTGCAACGGACAATATCTACAGCGCCATAGCAGGTTTGCTGGTTGCCGTAGTTGTTGCTCTTTTTGAAAAAGGACTTTTAACGGTTGCGATTTCTTCCTGTGTGGCAGTTCTGCTAACAGAAGTTTTGCAAAGATTTGTATTTTAATGCTATAATATTTCACGAATAAACGGATAAAGATTTTTTCTTTTAGGAGAGAAGAATGGAAAGAGTTGAAAATACGTTAGACAGAGAAAAACTGACCAGAGCCATGAACGGCTGTATCGAATGGATCAGAGAGTTTTTTGAGGAAAACGGAAAAGGCTGCAATGCGGTACTTGGTATTTCCGGCGGAAAGGATTCATCCGTTGTAGCGGCGCTTTTGGTTGAGGCGCTCGGACGAGAAAGAGTAATCGGCGTTTTGATGCCTAACGGCGAACAGGCTGATATCGACATGGCGAAGCTTTTGGTAAATCACCTTGGCATTAAGTATTATGTTGTAAACATAAAAGAAGCATATGACGGCATCATCCATGCTTTTCCCGAAGATCTGGAAATGTCAAAACAGACTAAAATAAATCTGGCTCCGCGTCTCAGAATGAGCACGGTTTATGCGGTTTCACAGAGCGTGAACGGAAGAGTAGCAAATACCTGTAACCTCTCCGAAGACTGGGTTGGATATTCGACCAGATACGGTGATTCCGTAGGCGATTTTTCACCCTGCTCACATTTTACCGTTCAGGAAGTAAAGGAAATCGGACGTATTTTAGGACTTCCCGAGGTGCTTATCGAAAAGGCTCCGAGCGACGGACTCTGCGGCAAAACAGACGAAGACAATTTAGGTTTCACCTATGCGGTACTTGATAAATACATTAGAACGGGCGAAATCGATGACGAGGAAACAAAGAAGTTAATCGATCACAAGCACAAAGTGAATTTGTTTAAGCTTGAAGTAATGCCTTCATACGAACCAAAGTGGGATTAAAGAAAGAGAGAAATATGAACACAGGATATGTCAATTTAAAACAACAGGTTACAGAATTAATCGGATATATCAGAAGCATGCTTTATCCGGAAATCTTCGGCGAAATGGGTTATAAATCCGCCGAAGCTTTAAATTCCGAGGCGCATTCCGCGCTTTGCGACATGCTTGCAACCGTTTGCGATGAGTATACCAATACCGAATATCTTGCGGATTTGTTTTTTGAAAAACTTCCCGACATAAAAGAACTGCTCGATACGGATGTACAGGCTGCATATGAGGGTGATCCCGCAGCCAAATCCACCAAGGAAGTAATGCTCGCATATCCCGCATTTGAAGCAATAAGCATTTTCAGAATCGCGCATGAATTATACGAGCAGAACGTACCGATTCTGCCCAGGATGATGACCGAGTATGCTCACAGAACCACGGGAATCGACATGCATCCCGGCGCTAAAATCGGACCTTACTTTTTCATCGACCATGGTACAGGAGTTGTTATCGGCGAGACAACCACAATCGGCGAACATGTTAAGCTTTATCAGGGCGTTACGCTCGGTGCGAAGAGTTTCGCGGTTAACCCTGACGGTTCCCTCGTAAAAGGTATCAAGCGCCATCCCGACATCGGCAACAACGTTGTCATTTACGCCGGCGCCACTATTTTAGGAGGCAGCACTCAGATCGGTGACAACTGCGTTATCGGCGGTAACGTATGGCTTACACATTCCGTGGATGCCGGCAGCACCGTTCTTGCAGCGCATGAGCGAAACGAGATTATTTCGAAAGAATAATTACTATTGACACAAGCGGATATATAGAGTAATTTATAAGTGTTAAAAAAATCACGTCTCTTATTCAGAGTGGTGGAGGTACATAGGACCCTTGAAGCCACGGCAACCCCTTTTAGGAAGGTGCCAACCTGAGCGAGCAATCGAACAATAAGAGGACTAGCAAAAATGTTTATTTTATGCCCGGTCCTCAAGGATTGGGTTTTTTTAATGGTTATAATGTCTAAGTTTGATATAAAGGAGAACAAAATGGAAAGAAAAATTTTCACTTCAGAATCGGTTACCGAAGGCCATCCCGACAAAGTCTGCGATGCGGTTTCGGATGCGATACTTGACGCGTGCATGGCAGCAGATCCGATGAGCCGTGTAGCATGCGAGACAACAGTTTGTACAGGCTTCGTACTTGTTACGGGCGAGATTACAACAAAGGCTGTTTTAGACTATCAGAAGATTGTAAGAGAAACAGTTAATGAAATCGGCTACAATGATGCAAAGACCGGTTTCGACGGAAACACATGTGCAGTATTCGTAGCAATGGATACACAGTCGGCAGATATCGCAATGGGTGTTGACAAGGCACTCGAGGCCAGAAACGCAGAGATGAGCGATGCAGAGATTGAAGCAATCGGTGCAGGCGATCAGGGTATGATGTTCGGTTATGCAACAAATGAGACCGAAGAATATATGCCTTATCCCATTTACTATGCACACAAGCTTTGCCGTCAGCTTACCAAGGTTCGTAAGGACGGAACACTTAAATATCTTCGTCCCGACGGAAAGAGCCAGGTATCTGTAGAATATGATGACAACGGCAAGCCCGTAAGATTTGATGCTGTAGTTTTATCGACACAGCATGATGAGGATGTAACTCAGGAACAGATTCATGCAGATATCAAAAAGTATGTATTCGATGAAGTTCTTCCCAAGGAAATGGTTGATGAAAACACCAAGTACTTTATCAATCCTACAGGACGTTTCGTAATCGGCGGACCTCACGGTGACGCTGGTCTTACCGGACGTAAAATCATTGTTGATACTTACGGCGGATACGCCCGTCACGGCGGCGGAGCATTCTCCGGAAAAGACTGCACCAAGGTAGACCGCAGCGCAGCATACGCAGCAAGATACGTTGCAAAGAACATTGTTGCTTCAGGCCTTGCAGACAAGTGCGAGATTCAGCTTTCCTACGCTATCGGCGTTGCAAAGCCCACCTCAATCATGGTTGATACATTCGGCACAGGCAAAATTGCAGACGAAAAAATCGTTGACATCGTAAGAGAAAACTTCGACCTTCGTCCCGCAGGAATCATCAAGATGCTTGATTTAAGAAGACCTATTTACAAGCAGACCGCAGCATACGGTCACTTCGGAAGAAACGATTTAAATCTTCCCTGGGAGCAGCTAGATAAGGTTGATGTTTTAAAGAAATATCTGTAGTGGAAAAAATATGAAAGTAAGAATCAAAAAATTATCCGAAAACGCTGTAGTTCCGACATACGGAACAGATTTCGCCGCTGGTGCGGATCTTTACGCATGCCTTGACGAAAAGATTGAGATTGCACCTCTTGAAACAAAGATGGTAGGCACAGGCATTGCAATGGAAATTCCCGACGGTTATGTCGGATTAGTATTCGCACGTTCCGGACTTGCCTGCAAGAAAGGTCTTGCTCCCGCAAACAAAGTCGGCGTTATCGACAGCGATTACAGAGGAGAAATAAAAGTAGCGCTTCATAACCACAACGGTAGTGGCGATGCGCTTGCAATAGAAAACGGCGAAAGAATAGCACAGATTGCAATTGTGCCTTATTTGAAAGCTGATTTTGAAGTTGCTGAAAGCCTCGATGAAACTGACAGAGGCGAGAACGGATTCGGTTCTACCGGAAAGTTTTAAACTCCGGTTAAGTCGAATTCAGGTATAAAAGATTCAGAGGCGGTATCGCCTTCCTGAAAATATGCATTTTTGATATCCAGGGAGAGTACAAAGTCTAAAAGACGTTCGTACTCTCTTTTTGTTACTTTTCTTAGCAGTGCGGGATATTTCTCACCTGCTTTTTTTAGTGAATCGGTATCAAGAGGTGTGTACTGATTCATCAGTGAAATATATATTGAATCACCGTAGGTTTCATGAAGATATGAAACCACGTTTTTGGCATTCTTAACTCCCTCGGGAAGAAGAAGGTGTCTTACTATTACGCCTTTTTTCATAATTCCTCGCGAATCAAACTTAGGCTCGCCGACCTGGCGGAACATTTCTGCTATCGCAGCCTTCGCAACCTCGGGATAATCTTTGGCCATTGAATAATTTAAAGCCATGGTCTCGTCCGAGTATTTAAAATCCGGCAGATAAACATCCACGATGTCCTCAAGCATTTTTAATGTTTCCGGAAGTTCGTATGCCGAAGAATTATAGACAATCGGGACAGAAAGGCCTGCATCTTTTGCAAGGATTAGTGCTTCTTTTATGAGGGGTACATAGTGAGAGGGCGTTACGAGATTTATATTGTTTGCACCCTGTGCTTCGAGCGACAAAAATATGTCCGCGAGTTTTTCAACAGAAACTTCTTTGCCGATTAAGCCCCTGGAGATTTTTTCGTTCTGACAGAAAACGCATTTTAAATTACAGCCTGAGAAGAATACTGCGCCGCTTCCGCTTTCACCGCTGATGGAGGGCTCCTCATAAAAATGCAAAGCAGCCCTTGCAAGCATTACGGTATCGTTAACATTGCAAAAGCCTTTTTTCGCAGAGCGGTCAATATTACATTGTCTCGGACATAAGGTACAATTCATAGCATAAAAAAAGTGCCGGAAACCCTAAGGCTCCGGCACAGCAATAATCTTATTTGAAATATCTATCATGAAGTCCCTTGAAAGCTTTGCCGTGTCTTGCTTCGTCACGAGCCATTTCATGAACTGTATCATGGATTGCATCAAGGTTTAAAGCTTTAGCACGCTTTGCAAGATCTGTCTTGCCTAAAGTAGCGCCGTTTTCTGCTTCGATTCTCATCTCGAGATTCTTCTTTGTGGAGTCTGTTAAAACTTCGCCGAGAAGCTCTGCGAATTTAGCAGCATGTTCAGCTTCTTCAAAAGCTGCCTTTTCCCAGTATAAACCGATTTCGGGATAGCCTTCTCTGAAAGCTACTCTTGACATTGCAAGGTACATACCGACTTCTGAGCATTCGCCGTTGAAGTTTGCTCTTAAATCGTTCTTGATATCTTCGGGAGCGTCACTTGCGATACCTACTACATGCTCTGCAGCCCAGCTCATTTCCTCTGACATGGGAGCAAATTTAGAAGCGGGAGCGCCGCAAACGGGACATTTTTCGGGGATGGGATCACCTTCGTGAACATAACCGCAAACCTGACATACATATTTCATATTACATAACCCTCCTTTTGAGTATTTTTATTTTAGGTTGAGATTTATTATATCATATACGGTGCTTCTTTGTAAAAGAAGAACGTATTCCGATTTCCTCTTTTTTGATAATTTTTTTTATGTTTGTGCTGTGTTTTGAAATAATACAAAAACTTCCGACCGCAAGTATCAGCGCATAAAAAATATTATGGGTGTATATACCGACAAAAACCGGGAACGCGATTGCCATTGTAAGAGTTGAAATTACAATGTAATCCGTCGCAAAAGTGATGATGATTACAAGTAATCCGGCGATTACAAACGCGATAAAATTGTATCCGAGGATGCAGCCCATCAGCGTTGCAAATCCTTTTCCGCCCTTAAATTTCAGATAGAAAGGGAAAATATGTCCGATGATGGCCATTGACGCTGCGATATAGGGAAGATATTCGTACTCGGGGAAAGCCATTCTGGCAACAAAAACAGCCACAAAGCCTTTTAAGATATCCACTATGCCTACCACAAGGCCCCATTTCCATCCGAGTGTGAGTGTTGTGTTGGATGCGCCGAGGTTTCCCGTGCCGCCGTTTCTTATATCTTTTTTCAGGATTTTTGAAAGGAAAAATGCGGTGCTGAAACTTCCGATAAGATATGCAATTAATGCGCCAAGAATGTATACGTACATAACTTCTCCGAAACAAGTATATTTTCCTGTTAATAGTACAATTTTTCTAAGGAAAATTCAATAATATAAAATTATTTCCAAAAGGCATTGAAATGTTGTATACTTGATTTTGAGCGTGGATAAAAATCATTGTTCGCGTCGGATAAAAGGTGTAAAAGGAATTCTAAAAATGAAGTTAAATTACAAGAGAACGATACTTGCCGGTCTGGCATTTATGTCGATATCCGGTTTCTGGGGAATGTACGATGCGGTAACACCGTTGATCCTAAAAGATTCGTTTCATTTAAACGAAGTTTTAAACGGTGTCGTAATGGCAATGGATAATGTGTTTGCAATCATCCTTCTTCCGCTTTTCGGAATATGGTCCGATAAAACAAACACGAAATTAGGCAAAAGAATGCCTTTTATCGCCATCGGAACTCTTCTTGCGGTAATCGCAATGTTTTTCATGCCTTATGCCGACAATACGAGAAACCTTGTACTGTTCCTTGTTTCAACGGGCGCGGTTCTTCTTTCGATGTCTTTTTACAGATCTCCCGCAGTTGCTCTTATGCCCGACATTACTCCGAGAGAATTAAGAAGTAAAGGCAATGCCGTAATCATGCTTATGGGTACGGCGGGCGTTATCTATTCAATGATAATGATAAAACTCCTCGTAAAAACTCCCGAAGGCGCAGCAACACCCAATTATATGCCGCTTTTCTTATCCATGATGATCTTTATGTTTGTAAGTACGGTGGTTCTTGTTTTAACCGTTCCCGAAAACAAATGGTCCAAAGAAGTTAAGGATAATGAAACACCCGAAGAAAAGGCTGAAAATCAGAATGCGGGAAAGAAAATTTCCAAAGCCAAATTAAAGAGTTTAATCTTTATTCTTTTATCCGTATTCTTCTGGTACATGTCATATAATGCGGTAAATACCGCGTTCTCAAGATATTCGACTCAGGTCCTCGGATTAAAGGACGGAAGTTATGCAACATACATGCTTGTTGCTACCGTTATCGCGGTAATAAGTTACCTTCCTATCGGTATTATTTCAAGCAAACTCGGACGTAAAAAAGTAATTATGGGCGGCGTAATCGGTCTTGCATCTGCATTCCTTATCTGTACATTTGTAAACGGCGGCGGAGTACTTTTATACATCCTCTTTGGTATCGTCGGAGTTTCATGGGGCGCAATCAATGTCAATTCATTCCCGATGGCAGTTGAAATCGCATCAGACGGTGACGAAGGAAGGTATACGGGATACTATTATACATTCTCAATGGCTGCGCAGGTGCTTACGCCCGTGCTTTCAGGTGTATTCCTTCAGTACGTATCCTACAGATCGCTCTTCCCTTACGGTGTTGTATTTGCAGCGCTTGCATTCTTTACAATGTCGCAGGTTAAACACGGTGACATCGTGACCGGTCAGAAGAAATCACTTCTGGAACACTTTGATGTCGATGACTAAAAATGAAATGAGTGTAACTGATAAATGAGTTTTCTGGATTATTTTAATAATGCTTTTTCATATGATGATTTGATTATATGGGCTGTGTTTGCCATTTACGGCTTATTCTGGCTGTTCTTTATAACGGCGTTTATTATCCATCATTTTTTTATGGCGGTGCCTTTGTATATAATGGCCGACAAAGCAGGATATGCCTACCCGTTTTTGGCGTTCATTCCGTTTGCGAATTATTATCTGATGCATATACTCCCGATAAAGGAATACAACTACATCGGATTGTTTAAATCCTATGAAAGAAAAAACGGTTTTCTTGCATATATGATTATAAAGTGGATAGCGCCCTGGGGATTGTGGATAGTGGGGTCGGTTTTATCGATGATTCCCCTTTTAAACATCCTCTTCGGAATTATATTTCAGCTGCTTAATCTTGTTGTCTTAACGGCAGGATCAATCGGAAAAGCAGTAATGATGATAGATCTTCTGGATCTGTATATGAAAAAAGATGAAAAGGGATTGGCAATTTTCCTTGGAATAATCAGTCTTTTTGTTCCGGTTGTTTTCCCCATTACATGCATTGTTTTATGCAGAAGGGAGCCGGAATTCGGATACGGAAATTATTACTATCCGGTGAATCTTCAGACTATAGAATAAATCATAAAAGAGAGGTCAGAGACCTCTCTTTATTATTTATTCAGTTCTTCGACCAGAGCTTCCAGATCCCTGCACGCTTTTTCGTATCCTTCAAAAACAAAAGCATGCATTCCCGTTTTCTTTGCGCCGTTTACGTTTTTTAACTTATCGTCAAAGAAAACACATTCCTCGGCTTTCAGATTGTATTTTTCGAAAAGAGCATTAAAAATATCCGCACTCGGTTTTAAAAGATGCACTCTCGAAGAAACAATCTTTCCGTCTATGTAAGGGTAGAAAGGAAAGAGTCCGCGATTAACGCTTTCTTCAAATGTTGAATCGGGATAGTTGGTACAGAGAAATACCTTAAAACCCCGGCTCTTTAAATCTTTTATCCACTGTTCGCTGTAATCGAAAGGCCTGATGGTCATAATCAGGTTATCCACAAAAAGGCGGATTTCCTTTTCATACTGTGGCATCGCCTTAACAGCCAGTTGAATAACTTCCTCAAAGCTCATAACACCGCGGTCCATCTCGTCCCAGAGTTCATTATTAATATAACCTTTATCAAGTGTATCAATACATTTCTCATCGAAACCGAGCTCTTCCATGGTAGCTTTCCACGCAAAATCAATGAGCACGTTTCCGATATCAAAAACAATATTTTTAATCATGATTATTGTTACTCTTTCTTATTATTTTCCCCTAAACATCTTCTATATTATAATCTTGAATTCGGGCGCTGTCACGAAAAACTGTTTTGTTGACACTGATTGGAAAATGATATATCATTTATGAAGTTGCGGCGCGTGGCTCAGCTTGGTAGAGCGCTGCGTTCGGGACGCAGAGGTCGTGGGTTCAAATCCCGTCGCGCCGATAAAAAAGTAGGGACACATTTGTGCCCCTACTTTTTTAATGTTGTGTATTGAAGCGGAGACCGTGGGTTCAAATCCCTCCTACCGGTTTTCGACCCAATATTCACAAATTATCCATAATATATATAACGATTATTAACAAATAATTCCTTGTTGTTTAATATGTTAGAATAAAATAAATATTGATGGGCAAGTATTGTCTTACCTAAAAATATCCCGTGTAAAAGAGGTTAAAATGGAACAGAACAAAAAGAAGAAAATAGTACTAATTATTTCTCTGATCGTTGCTACAATTACTGTTTTCTTATGCATTTTCGGAGTAATTGTTTTTTTACTCGTAAGAAGTATTTGGACAAAAACCCATAGACCCGAATACCATGTAGGCGATACCATAAAAATGGGCAAATATGAACAGGACGGTATATTTAACAAAAAAGAGGATATTGAATGGATTGTTCTTTCCGTAGAGGAAGACAGAATTCTGGTAGTCAGCAAATATGCTCTCGACACCGTACAGTATAATCTTGAAAGCAATGATGTCACATGGGAAACAAGTTTTATAAGAATGTGGCTTGATGAAAATATTTACAAAAGAGCCTTCACCCGAAAAGAAAAAGACAGAATTCTTTTAGTGACGCTGCATAATCCTGACAATTCTTACGATGGAGCAGAAGGCGGAAATGATACCGAAGATCATGTTTTTTGCTTAAGCATTGAAGAAGCGGAAAAATATTTTGGTGATTATGATACTTATATAGCGGATGAAAACTACGGATATAATCAGAAAATGATATGCGAGCCTACGGAATACGCCATAGAAAAAAGTGCAAGCAATGTACCTATATCTGAAGCCAACTATTATGAACTTTATTATTCATTGAATTACAGCCCGGATGTAATCGGAGTAAAAGGAGCGACCTGGTGGCTGCGTGATCCGATACTCTTTTATGAGGAAGGTTATGATGCGGCCTGTACGGTAGAATATGACGGAACGGCAGGTCCGAGCATGGGCTCATTTACAGTAGAAGAAAGTTGCTCGGTCCGCCCTGCAATGTATCTGAAATATTAGAGTAATTAAAAGAGATACATCGGCGGAAGGATTGACAAATTCGTGACGTTCTAATACAATTCAAATGCACTTATTATTTTTGCGTAATAAGCATAAGTAATTATTTAGAGGAGATGAAATATGAAAAAGAGAATTCTTTCAATGTCCATAGTCGGACTGGTTATCTTTTCACTTGTCGGATGCAGTCTCGTACCCAAATTTAACCTTGGCGGCAAGGAAGAGGAAGAAAAAATCGAGGTAGTTGATACAAAGCCTGATGTTAAAATTCCTGAAAAAGATCCTGTTGTTGAACCCGAGGTTGAACCTGAAGTTGAGCCCGAAGTTGAACCTGAGGTAGAGCCCGAGGATGATCCCGAAGACGATACAGCACCTATTGTAAGCGGCTATTCACAGCCCGACAGTCTCAGTGATGATATTTATTCATACAGTGTCAGCATCGATGATACAATTTATGTGCTTCCCATGTATGTAAATGATTTCCTGGCTTTAGGATGGAAGCCCGCAAGCAGTTATGATGATTTTTCAACCAGTCTTGGTTCAAATTATTACACCACATTCAATTTAAAGAAGGGTGACACAGAACTCGGTATCTCTGTCTGCAACTGGGATATCAACTCAAGACCTGCATCAGAATGCGTTGTTAACGCTCTTGATATTTGGGAAAATGACTTAGAGGGAGCAAAAGTAACTCTTCCCGGCGGAATTAATTTCCCCGAAGCTACATTTGATGATATCACTGCTGCATACGGCACTCCTTCCGAAGAAAACTGGGGAGAAACATCCGGTTCATGCACATATGCGGAAAGTATGTACAACAGAGTAAGATTTACCTTTGATACCGATGACAACGGCAAGCCTTTTAAGGTTTCAATTGAGAATTTTGTTCAGCCTGAAGATTTCGTTGTGGGAGAAATCAGCGATGAAATTCCCAAGGCTACTGCAGCATATGTAGCTCCTACCGAAATGTCAGACAAGCCTGAAGATTTCATTTTTGAGCTCCAGGGTGATTTGTATAAATTCCCCTGCCCTGTCAGAGAATTCGTGGATAACGGCTGGGAAATCGTTGAGTCCAAGTCAGCCGGAGATTTAATTGAAGGTCTCGGCTACGGCAAAGTAACATTAAGAAAAGACAATTTTGAATTCTGGACATATGTAGATAACTATGACAAGAACGCAACTTCAATTCTTAACTGCTTTGTAAACGAATTCAGCGTACAGAACTACAGCGCAAAAGTTTCCATCAAGATGTGCGGCGGTGTTGAATACATGATGGATAAGGATACCGCAGGAAAACTTCTTGAGCCTCTCGGATTTGTCTGGGAAGAAAAGGAAACAGGCGGCGGACATTATAATCTGGAAATTGGTTCCTATTCCGAATACTCTGTTTTCATCAACAAAGAAGGCAAGGTACAGGATATTTATATTGAGAACGCTCCCAAGAGATCACAGGGCGCAGCATATATGGGCGTTGAAGAATAATTAAAAGAAAAACTCATAAAAAAAACAGACACCTTCGGGTGTCTGTTTTTGATTGAAAAATTTACTTGTTGGTATTGTTTTTATAATGTTTCTTAATTGCCTTAAAAGTTTCGTCCGAGATTACATGCTCCACTTTGCAGGCATCTTCGGAAGCGGTTTTTTCCGATACGCCGAGATCAATGAGCATCTGGCTTAGGATAACGTGTCTTTCATATATTTTTTTCGCAATCTTTAAACCTGCATCCGTGAGTTCTACGGTGCCGTTTGCATCAACGGAAACATATCCTTCTTTTTTAAGATTTGAAAGAGCGATGCTTACGCTGGGTTTCGAAAAATTCATTTCTTTTACGATGTCAATTGCTCTGACTCTTTCAATGCCTCTTTTATATAAAACCAGAATGGTTTCAAGATACATTTCTCCGGATTCATAAAGTGCCATGTGTAATTCCCCCTCATTTGCGGTTATACGAATCTAATCAATTCTTATATATAATAACATATTGAAGAAATAAAATAAACAATGTCTTAATTTGCCGAAATCATAAAATAAAGGGGTGTTTTTGACCAATCATGCTTATTGACCGCTCATAAAAAAACTGATAGACTACGATTGATTTGAAAAAATAAAACCCTTTCTGAAAGGACTTAAATAAATGAAAAAATACGGAAATCTGATTTTTGCGATCATACTGTTTGTTGCAGGCCTCGGATGCTTTATTTACAACAATAAGGCAGACATTACCGCGCTTGTTCCCGCGCTCATTCTTTTCGCCGTAGGATTTTTCCTTCTCATAAAAGGAGGCGACTGGTTCGTTGACGGTGCAAGTGCAATTGCCGAAAAGTTTAAGGTTCCCGAAATCCTAATCGGTGCAACGGTTGTATCAATCGGTACCACGCTTCCCGAAGTAATGGTTTCCGCACAGGCGGCCGCAAAAGGAAACGGTGCAATCTCTTACGGAAACGCAATCGGTTCCATCATCTGTAACGTGGCTTTAATCGCCGCAATCACACTGGCTGTAAAACCTGCAAAGGCTGACAGAAAATCACTTATTGTTCCCGTGCTTTTCTTCTTTACGGCAGCAGGCTTATATACATTCACCGCATACGTAACCGGCAACTTTACCAGGACCACCGGTATCGTGCTTTTGTGCATGTTCGTGGTTTATATGGTAATCACGGTTCTTACCGCTCTTAAAAGTAAAGGCAAGCCGGACGAAGCCGGCGCTGAAGAAAAAGAAGAGAAAGACATGCCCATATTCGTGGCAATCATTCTGCTTGTGCTCGGCGCGGCAATCATTGCATTCGGCGCAACTCTTTTGGTAGACAACGGAACAATTATTGCAAAGAAAGTCGGCGTTCCCGATTCGGTTATCGCACTTACGGTAGTGGCTCTCGGAACATCGCTTCCCGAACTTGTAACAGCAATCACTTCGCTTATCAAAGGCCACGGCTCGTTATCGCTCGGTAACATCATCGGCGCAAACCTTTTCAACCTTGTGCTTGTAAGCGGTCTTGCAATCACCATCAAGCCTTTCGAAGTACCGGCTGAAAAGCTGTTCTTAAACACAGGACTTAACTCATCGCTCGTCGTTGAAATACCTTTGATGCTTTTCGTAATGCTTTTCTTAACGCTTCCCGCACTCGTTAAAGGCAAGCTCTACAGATGGCAGGGCGTAACACTCCTTATCCTGTATGCGACATTCTGCGTATATCAGTTTGTATTCTAAATCATAAAAGAAATAAAAAAGGCCGGAATCATTTCGATTCCGGTCTTTATCTTTTATGAGTAATTATTTTACAGGGTGATTTGAAATATATTCATCAAGTATCTCAGCAGAATCACCGACAAGCTCAACGCAGGGGCGCTTTTTGTAGTAGCCCTCGGTTCTTGCTTCGGGAACGGGCGAATCATGCTTGGTGGCTAAGCCTAAAAGTTCTCTGCAGACGATTGAGCCGTTCTTTTCCTCGAATTTATGAGCGACTTCCTGAATTCTTGCATAGTGCGCCGACTTCTCTTCGTGCGAAGAAGAATCGTCATATCCGTATACAATACCGAGAATGATAGCCATTCCGCTCACGCTTCCGCAGACTTCCCTGAGGCGGCCAAGTCCGCCGCCGAATGAAGACGACAGTTTTAAAAGCGTGGATTTATCCATTCCTGTAAGATCTTCAAAGGCAAGCACAACGGCCTGAGCACAGTTGTAACCTTCTTTGAAATAATTCATTGCCAGTTCTTTTCTAGTCATAATAACCCCTCCTTAAATCCTCCGTAAAAAAAGAAAAGCACCAACCCCATGGCTCCTGCGTCCACAAAATTAGTACTTAGTGCGCGATCAGGGGCTCGAACCCTGGACACCCTGATTAAGAGTCAGGTGCTCTACCAACTGAGCTAATCGCGCGAACATAAGAGATTATATTATAAGTTTTTTTGTTTTGCAATACTTTT
>JAGCVT010000083.1 GCA_017962225.1 Lachnospiraceae bacterium | reverse complement strand
TGATACTTTTAATATGATTTCGGTTGACGGAGACACATCCACCAACGATACATTCATTCTCATGGCTAACGGCCTTGCAGAGAATGAGAAAATCACTTCGAAGGGCGAAGATTACGAGACATTTAAGAAAGCGCTCTTTACAGCATGTGAATATCTTGCAAGAAGAATGGCAGCAGACGGCGAAGGCGCATCAAAGCTTTTCACCGCCCATGTTGTAAATGCAAAATCCAAGGAAGATGCAAAAGTTTTATCACGTTCGATCATTTCCTCGAACCTTTCCAAAGCCGCTATTTACGGCTGCGACGCAAACTTCGGAAGATTCCTTTGCGCAATGGGTTATTCGGGCGTTGATTTCGACCAGACAAAGGTTGAGCTTTTCTTTGAAAGCAAAGCCGGAAGACTCGAGGTCTTTAAGATGGGCAATCCGCTTGAATTCGATGAGGATTTTGCCACAAAGATAATGAAAGAAGACGAAGTCATAGTATTTGTCGACATGCATGACGGCGACGCCGAAGCCACCGCCTGGGGCTGCGATCTGACATATGACTACGTAAAGATAAACGCAGACTACAGATCATAATCACTAAGTTAAAAGGACATCTGTCAGTCGGGTGTCCTTTTTTAGTTGAATTGAAGTTTTATTTGTTGTAGAATAAAGAGAATATGTTTTTCTTTTAGGAGAAAAGTTTTTGTCGGGAGGCAATTGTAATGGAAAAAGACATGGAACAGTTTCTTGAAAAAGCAGGCGTGCTTGTAGAAGCTTTACCTTACATACAGAAATACAACCGTAAAATTATCGTTGTAAAATACGGCGGTTCCGCAATGACCAATGTGGAACTTCAGAAGAAAGTCATCGAGGACGTTGTTCTTTTAAAACTCGTTGGTTTCAAGCCCATCATCGTTCACGGCGGCGGCAAGGAAATCAGCAAATGGGTTGATAAAGTAGGAAAGACTCCCGAGTTTGTAAACGGACTCAGAGTTACGGATGCCGAGACTATGGAAATCGCCGAGATGGTTTTAAACAAGGTTAACAAATCACTCGTTGCAATGGTTCAGGAACTCGGTGTAAAAGCTGTAGGTATTTCCGGAAAAGACGGCGGTCTTTTAAGAGTTGACAAAAAGTTTGCCGACGGCAAAGACATCGGATTTGTAGGAGACATAAAAGAAGTTAATCCCAAGGTTATTTATGATCTTTTAAGCGATGATTTCCTTCCCATTGTTGCTCCCATCGGTCTTGACGATGAATTTAACACATACAATATAAATGCGGACGATGCGGCATGCGAGATTGCAAAGGCCGTTGACGCCGAAAAGCTTGCATTCCTTACGGATATCGAAGGTCTTTACAGAGACATCAACGACAAGAGTTCATTTATTTCATCCATTACGGTAAGCGATGCAAAGGATTTAATCGCATCCGGAACACTCGGCGGAGGCATGCTTCCCAAACTTACCAACTGCACACAGGCAATGGAAGCAGGAGTTAACAGAGTGCATATTCTTGACGGAAGAATTCCGCACTGCCTTCTTCTTGAAATCTTTACCAAAGAAGGTATCGGAACAATGATTATGCCGGATGGCGGAGAAGAGTAATTCAGAGGAAAAAAGATGCAGCATTACATAGACGAAGCTGAGAAATATCTGCTTCACACATACAACAGGTATCAGGTGGTATTTGACCACGGCGACGGCGTTTGCCTTTACGACACCAACGGAAAAGAATATCTTGATTTTGTTTCCGGAATCGGCGTTTTTGCGCTCGGTTACAACAACAAGGAATTCAACGATGCAGTAAAAGCGCAGGTCGACAAGATTTTACACACATCAAATTATTACTACAATGTTCCCGCAATCGAAGCCGCAAAGGCGGTAACCGAAGCATCGGGAATGGATAAAGTATTTTTTACGAACTCAGGCGCCGAGGCGGTAGAGGGCGCTTTGAAAGTTGCAAGAAAATACGCATATTTAAAAGACGGTAAAACAGATCATGAAATCATTGCCATGAATCATTCATTCCATGGCAGAACTTTTGGTGCGCTTTCAGTTACAGGTACCGAAAAGTATCGTGCGCCTTTCGGCCCCATGATCGGCAACATCAAGTTCGCTGAGATTAACGATCTTGATTCCGTTAAAGCACTTGTTACAGATAAAACATGTGCGATTCTTTGCGAAACGCTTCAGGGCGAGGGCGGTATCAGACCTGCCACACCCGAGTTTTTAAAAGGTCTTCGCGAGCTTTGTGATGAAATCGGAGCACTGCTTATTTTAGACGAAATTCAGTGCGGTATGGGACGTACGGGTTATATGTACTGTTTCCAGAAATACGGCATCAAGCCCGATGTTTTAACCACTGCAAAGGCTCTCGGCTGCGGTATTCCCATGGGCGCATTCCTTATGACAAAGGAAGTTGCGGACAACTCACTTGTAGCGGGAGATCACGGCACCACATACGGCGGCAACCCTTTGGGAGGCGCGGCTTGTGCGGCAGTTTTCAAACTTTACAAAGAGCTTAACATCTGCGAAAACGCTAAAAATGTCGGCGAATATCTTTTTGAAAAACTTGAAGAAGTTAAGAACACATACAGTGAAATAACAGATCACAGGGGAATGGGACTCATGCAGGGTCTTGAGTTTGACAAACCCGTCGGTGATATTATTAATAATGCCCTCGATAACGGACTCGTCCTTATCAACGCGGGAACTCAGATTATTAGATTTTTACCGCCGCTTATCATCACCAAAGATGATGTAGACAGGATGATAGTTATTCTAAAAGAGGCAATTGAGAATGCACATTAGAAAAAAAATGTTTTCAATTTTATCTATACTGGCGATGACCATTGTGGCTTTGTTAGGAGATTTATTTCCAGGACATTCGCTGATTGAACCCGAATCGGCCAGAGAAACGGAAGATGTTCTGACAATCTGGTACACTGACGCATATCTGGAAGAATATATCAGAAATGCAGCTGTTGTTTATGAGGAAAAAACCGGTGTAAAGGTGGTTTCCACCAAAGTATCGGGTCTTGAATACCTCGAACAGATTCAGAAAGCCACAATTGATGACGGTTACGGCCCGGATTTATTTGTACTCGGCAGTGAATCGCTTGAGAAAGCATATCTTGCGGGATTATGTTCGGAACTCAAGGATTCCCACAGAGTGCTCAATTCTACGTATTTTCCCGAAGTATCCCTTGATGCCATAAGTTATTCGGATTACAAGCTCGGTTATCCGCTTCTTTTTGAGTGCTCGATTTTTGTGTACAACAAAACGATACTCGATGAAATCGTTGCAAATTATAACGAAAATGCGGTAAATTCAAGTTCCAATTACGGAGAGGGCGAGGAAGACGAAACTCCCGTAGAAGAAACCGAGACAGAATTTGTGCCTATTATTGCAGAGGAAATTCTTCCCACATCAATTGTTGAGATTACGAATTTCGCTTTGAATTATAACCTTCCCGAAGGTTGCGAATCATATTTTAAATGGTGCGTTTCGGATGTTTTATATGACTACTGGTTTGCCGGAGCATATTTAAATGTCGGCGGCGAAAAGGGTGATGTCAGAGACGAAATCGATGTTTACAACACCGAAAGCATGTACTGCTTAAACGTTTTCCAGGATTTTAAAGAATTCTTCTCAATGGACCTCGATAAGTATACATATGAAGATCTTTTAAGCGACTTTGAAGCAGGAAAGATTCTTTTCATAATGGCGGATACCAATGCAATCAACAAGTTTGAGGCTGATAAAAAATCCGAAGAAAATCCTTTTGCTTACGAGTACGGTATCACCAGCATCGGAATGCTTAACGACACATTAAAGTCCAAGGGATTGTCCGTTACAAAAATCGTTTCCGTAAACGGACTTTCGGAAAATAAAGAACTGGCTGAAGATTTTGCAAAATTTTTGTCGGTTGACTATTCGTCCAACCTTTATTCAAGAACCGGCAAGCTTGCATGCAACTATCAGAAAGAATATGCGTATCCCCAGATGGAAGATGCTGTAAGAACCTATGAAAACAGCGTTTCACTTCCTAAAATCGTTGAAACATCCAATTACTGGGTACTTTGCGAAATGATATATACAAAGGCCTGGGACGGCGAAGATGTAAATAAGCTCTTAAAACAGCTGTCCGGACAGGTTAAAAAGCAGATTTTCGGCATTTATGTCGAAGAAAACTATATCGAAACACCTGAGGTTTCGGAAGATTATGTTTTTGAGGAATAATTTTATATAAAGTTTTAGCGGATAAGTCGGCTCGAGGGAGAACAGGAGTTGACTTATGAAAAAACTTTTAATTATTATTATTGTTTCACTGAGTCTGTTTCTTATAAGCTGTAACAGCAACGGACTCGTCCTTTCCGAGATTCCGGAAAGCTTTCCCGAAGAAACCATACAACTTAATACAAATGAAAACGGCGCAGGCCCTGCGCCTTCTTTTGATGAGAAAAAGGAGGCTGCAGGGTGTGTGTATATTTGTGGTGCCGTTGAAAATGCAGGAATTTATGAGTTTAAAGAAGGCGCCAGGCTGTATGAGCTCATAAAAGAAGCAGGGGGCCTGGATGAAGAGGCCGATGCAGATGCAATTAATCTTGCCATGGAGGTAAAAGACGGTGAGCAGATAAGGATTCCTTATATCGGCGAGACGCTTTCTATGACGGAAGAGAAACTCGTGGATATTAACAAGGCCGATTTGAATGAGTTGTGTTCGATTCCCGGAATTGGCGAAGCCAGAGCCACGGCAATTATCGAATACAGGGAGTCCTGCGGCGGTTTTAAGGAGATTGAGGAACTAAAGAACATTTCGGGGATAAAAGATGCGACGTTTAACAAGATTAAGCCGTATGTTTGCGTACGGTGAAGCGGATGATTAAGACATCAAAAGATGTGAAAAAAAGAAAATCGCGTTTGGATAAATTCTTGGCTAAACGAAGGCTGGCAAAGTGGCGAAAGACCATAAAGCGACCGGTTATGTGGGTAGTTCTCTTGCTTACGGCTATAGTGCTGGTGGCGTTAGATACTGCAGAAAAACACCTTAACATACCTCGTCATTCTACCGTGGAGGGCGAGGTATGCGGTGTTGTAGCGGATATTGAGTATAAGAATGATAAGGCGTATCTGTACCTGAAAAATGTTGAGTTTTTGTCAGAAGAGTTAAGGGATTTTAAGGAAATAAAATCCTCTTTGTTTTTGTGCCGAAAAATGGGTATGGTTTGTGCACTGGATAGTGAGGCTGCAGAAGTGTTTATCGGCTCGAGAGTCTGCGTGCGAGGGAAGATAAACGTATATGACAGAGCCACAAATCCGGGCGAATTCGATTCACGCAGATATTACATTTCCAAGGGTTATCTTTTTAAGGCATATTCCTGCGAACTCGTTTCAAGCGATCATAAAAGAAAAATTGTATCGGACATTTCTTACAGAATCAGCGAGCGCGTCGGTGAACTTCTTGACCACAGCTTAAACAAAAAAGATGCAGGTATGATGAAAGCCGTTCTTTTGGCCGATAAGACCGATCTTGATAAAGATATCAAGGATTTGTATAAAGACGCGGGAGCGGGGCATCTGTTGGCTATAAGCGGCCTTCATATCACTATGTTTGCCGCGCTGCTTCTTTTTATCTTAAAGAAGACGCCGATTAATCTGAAAGCGGACTATATTATTACGATTCTATTCTTGTATGGATACGGGTTTGTAATCGGATTTTCCGCCTCAGCATTAAGGGCGATTGTGATGTTTACGATTATGTGCATCGGCAGTATTTTTAATAAGTCCTACGATTCGCTTACGGCGATGGCAGTGGCACTGCTTATTACAATACTGTTCAGACCGCTCTACGTGCTTCAGACGGGCTTTTTAATGTCTTACCTGGCAATTGTAGCCATAGCGGTTGTTCTGCCGATTTTCGCGATTATAGGAAAGAAGAGCGGTTTGATAGTTTCTTCTTTTACGATGAGTACTTCTGTTTATCTGACAACGCTTCCGATGATTGTGAATTCATATTATAAAATCCCTTTGTATGCGCCGTTTTTAAATATAATTCTGGTGCCGGGAATGTCGGTTCTTCTGATGCTTGGAATCTTGTGCGTTTGCGCGAGAGCATTCATTGAGAGTGCGGTTTTTATCAATGCGTGCAAACTGCTTTTTGCCGGGTCTCTGATTTCGAAGAATGTGTATGTTTTTCTGCTGTCGGGAAAGTTTAATATTTTTGCGATTGGAATTCATCTTTTCCTCGAGGTTTATGAGTGGCTCATGAGTACCGAACTGTCCTGGCCGAGGGCGATTGTTACAACGGGTGCCAGAGGGCTGTTTCGATGTCTTTTATACGAGTTAATACTGCTTGCGAGCGCCGTAATCATAAGAAAAATAAAACTGGCTTTGTGGCGAAAAGACAAACTTATCAACAATCGAATAAGACTGTATCCGTCATATAATCCCACGAAGGAAATCCGCGATATTCGGCGGAAAAGAGTGGTTTTTACGATTGTTTCCGCATTGGTATTATTGCTTAATATTGCAGGCTTTCTGATTTACTGGCGGAAGGATAAGATTGAATTTCTGGATGTCGGGCAGGGACTCTGCGCATGCATTCAGTATAAGGGAAAGGTCTACTGCTACGACGGCGGCTCGACGGATAAGAAAAATATCGATGAATATATTCTGTCGCCGTATTTTGCATATTACGGAATCGAGAGCGTGGATGCGTGGTTTATATCGCATGAGGACGCGGATCATACGAGCGGTATTAAAGGTTTGCTTGAAAACGACGGCAGAGGAAGTATCGAAATCAAAGAGATTATTATTCCGGGGGCTTTGGAGGAACGGTTTTCTTCGATTATCTCCTCGACAGAAGATGTAGGTACGGAAGTTATTTACTCAAAAGCCGGAGATGTTTTTACATCGAATGACGGAATAAGTTTTACGGTTTTATCGCCTGAAGAAGACTTTGTTTCAGACGATTCCAACGCCTGCTCCCTGGTGGTTTTAATGAAGGCAGCGGAGACTGATGTTTTGTTTATGGGCGATGCCGATGTGATGGCAGAAGAGAAGGTTTTATCTTTTATGAGCGAACCGATTGACATCCTTCAGGTCGCTCATCACGGCTCCGCCAATAACACCAACAGCGAATATTTCATTCGCACCCTCAATCCCCGCATTTCCGTTATATCCTGCGGCTTCGACAACATCTACGGCCACCCGCATAAGGAAACCCTGGAGATTTTGAATAAAGTGAATACCAAGATCATCAGAACTGATCAGTCGGGGACGGTTCTATTTTGGCTTTTTTAACCAATTGGGGACGGTTCCGTTTTGACTTTTTTTATCAGTTGGGGACGGTTCCGTTTTGACTTTTTTTATCAGTTGGGGACACATCTCATAAAAGAAATAAAAAGGAGGAATATATAAAATGCCTAGAATAGCAAGAAAGAAATCATTTTCAGGATATTATCACGTGATAATCCGAGGAACAAATAAGAAAACGATTTTCAGAGAAATGAAAGATTATGAAGCATTTCTAAAAAGAACTAAAAAATATAAAGAGGAAGATAATGTGGATATCTGCGCTTACTGTCTGATGAGCAATCATGTTCATTTTCTTATTCACGCGGATTTGGAAAATCTTACGCTTTTTATGAGAAGGATTGGAATAAGTTATTCGGCCTATTTTAATAAAAAATACGAATGCTCTGGCCATTTGTTTCAGGACAGATTTAAAAGCGAAGTTGTCGAAGATGAGAAATATTTTTTGACAGCATATAGATATATTTTAAGGAATCCGACAAAGGCCGGAATTTGCGACCCCGAGGAATACAATTGGAGCAGTTTGTATGAGCTTAATTATGACAGAGGCATTACGGACTTTAGTTTCATAGATCAGTATGTTGAAAAAGACGATTTGATGAAATTTATAGGCGAAGAAAACGATGATTTGGTTATGGAATATGACACATGTAAAAAAGACGATGACTGGGCTAAAGAAGTTTTAAAAAAGGTTTTGAATGAACGAGGCGAGACAGCTTTGAACATGTTTGATAAGAATGACAGGAATGAGATAATCTCCTGCCTCGTAAAAGAAGGCCTTACAATATCCCAGATTTCAAGGGTTACAGGTATTTCTCGCGGGGTAATAAGCAAGGTAATAAAAAAATGAGTCATTTGGGGACGGTTCTAAATTGCTCAAAAAAATCAAAACGGAACCGTCCCCATCTGCTCAAAAAAGTCAAAATAGAACCGTCCCCAATTGGTCGTTTTTGGCTCGTGCAATACCCGAAGAAATAATGTATAATATTTTCGTATGGTTTTAATTAAGGAAACGGAATGAAAACAATCAATGAGCATATAAAACAGAATAGTTTTGTTCATGTGTATCTCTTGTACGGCAAGGAACAGCAGGTTGTAAAAATCTACAGAAACAGACTGCTTAAAGCGTGGCTTGGAACGGATTCACTTGATGAACTTAAGCAGGATATGAACTTTTCGCTTTTTGTCGGAACACCGCTTGATGTACCGGCGGTAATCGAAATGGCGTCAAGTTATCCTTTCTTTGCGGAAAAAAGAGTTATCTTAGTAGATGGCTGCAAAGCATTTTCGGCAGAAAACGCAGCGCTTGCAAAGTGCATCAGAGAATTGCCCGAAACCACCTACATCATATTCACCGAAAGTGAAATATCCTCTAAAAAAGGCCTTTTCGAAGCCATAAAAGAAGTCGGATACGTGGCTGAAATAAATGAACAGCCTCAGGGCTTTGTTGAGAACTGGATCATAAAAGAATTATCCAAATCCGGCAAAAGAATCTCCAGAACCGCAATCGAAACACTTTTGGCACGCACGGACATGGATATGATGCGTATCAAAAATGAAATGGATAAATTAATCGCATACAAAGGCGAAGATACGGATATAAAAGTCGAGGATGTGCTGGCTCTTGTCAGCGAAAATCCCCAGGAACAGGTATTTAAGCTGGTGGATGCAATGTCCGACAAAAAAGTGGACCTTGCGATGCAGTATTACATGGATATGCTCGAACTTAAGGTCAGTCCGCAAAACATTTTAAGACTCATCGAAAGACAGATGAGGATTTTATACCAGGTTAAGGATTTGCGGAGCAAGGGTTTTGCTTCATATGCCATAGGCGACAGCGTCAAAGAAATAAAGAATGCAAAATTTGCAAATAAATACATCAATCAGGCATCGAAATTTTCGATGAAGGAAATTGCAGACTGTATGAACGACTGCGTGGATTTAAACCTTAAATCCCGAACCGGTGCACTTACCGACAGAATGGCTGCGGAGCTGATTATCGTAAAATACTCACAGCGCACCGGCTCAAAACAGAGTTAAAAGACAAAAATATTTACCGGAGTTTTAAACATAATGAAAAAATGGCTTGGCCTGATAATGCTTTTTATGACGGCATTTATCTGGGGTACCGCATTCGTGGCCCAGAGCGTCGGAATGGATTATGTAGGCCCGTTTACATTTAATTTTTCAAGATATATCGTAGGTTCTTTGGTTTTGATTCCTTTCGTGATTTTTAATTTTTCACGAAGAAAAAAGAAAGAAGCTACCGAAGAAACAACCGTAAAAAAAGGCCTCTTCGGCAGTTATACGAAAGCGACAATATTCGGCGGAATCGTCTGCGGCGTTCTTTTATGCGTGGCCAGCAGCCTTCAGCAGTTTGGAATTCTTTATTCAAAAGCAGTCGGAAAGGCCGGCTTTTTAACAGCTCTTTACATCATTATGGTTCCTGTTTTGGGAATCTTTTTGGGAAAGAAAACCAAGGCACTTATCTGGATCTGCGTAGCACTCGCGACACTAGGTTTATATCTTCTCTGCGTAAAAGAAGGCTTTCGATTCGAAATCGGAGACATTTTCCTGATTTTATGCGCGCTTGTATTTTCTTTTCACATCATGTTTATCGATTTCGTTTCACCCAAGGGTGACGGAGTCACGATATCGTGCATTCAGTTCGCGGTTTCCGGTGTTCTTTGCCTTATTTGCGCGCTGTTTACCGAAAAAATAGTTATTATGGAAATCCTCAAAGGATATATTCCAATCCTTTACGCAGGCGTAATGTCCTGCGGTGTTGCATACACATTGCAGATTTTAGGCCAGAAATATGTCGAACCCACGAAGGCTTCGCTTATCCTCTGCCTCGAGTCTGTATTCGCAACGCTCGGCGGCTGGGTAATTCTTAGTCAGGTCATGACCCTGAAAGAAACCATAGGCTGCATCATAGTTTTCATCGCCATCATTCTGGCCCAGTTTGTTCAGAAACCTAATCCCGAGAAAGAAAATTAACAACCATAAAAGAAATAAAAAAGACCGCCTCGCATGAGACGGTCTTTTCTTTTATGATCAGTAAAATTAGTTGGTATAGTTATCGAAGTATCCCTGGATAAGGATAACGGGTGTACCCTTGTCGCCGGAACCTGATGTAAGGTCGCAGAGTGAACCGATGAGGTCTGTAAGCTGTCTGGGTGTTGTTCCCTGAGAAGCCATGTTACCTACGAGGTTGCTTGACTTAGCTTTGATGCTTTCGGAAATAGCGTTCTTTAATGCTTCGCCGGAAAGATCCTTGAAGTCGTTGTCTGCAAGATATTTAAGCTTAAGCTCGTTGGGAGTTCCCTTAAGGCCTTCTGTATAGAAAGGTGATACAACGGGATCTGCAAGTTCCCAAATCTTACCTTGAGGATCCTTGAAAGCGCCGTCGCCGTAAATCATAACTTCAACATGCTTTCCTGTCTTCTCGAGGATTTCTTTCTGGATTGCTTCTACAAGCCACTGGGAATCTCTGGGGAAGAGTTTAATCTTATCTTCTGTGGACTTGTTGGAGCCTAAAAGACCGTAGTTTTCGTTATAACCGCTGCCGTTGACTGATGCAGTCATTATATCATCCATACCGCAAACGACCTTAGCGCCGTTCTCTTTTAAGATTCTCTTGGTTCTTACTCTGGTATGAATGTCGCAGTTAATTACACAGTCTGTATAGTTAAGAATTGTTTTAGCCTGGTTTGCAAAAATTACTTCAACTTCTGCGCCGGCTTCTTTTATGATATCTGAATAGTAAGCTACATAATCAACACCTGTGAACTCATGCTTGTTCTCGCCGAATAATTCACGATATTTCTCAAGTGTGAGTACATCGCTGTAAGGATTGATGCCTGCTTCGTCGAGCTGATCGTATGTAAGAAGAGCGTTTCCTACTTCGTCTGAAGGATAGGAAAGCATAAGAACTACCTTCTTGCAGCCCATTGCGATACCCTTTAAGCAGATAGCGAAACGGTTTCTTGAAAGGATGGGGAAGATAACACCAACTGTTTCTCCGCCGAGTTTAGCCTTAACGTCTGCTGCGATATCGTTTACTGTAGCGTAGTTACCCTGTGCTCTTGCAACGATTGATTCTGTAAGTGCGATAACGTCTCTGTCACGAAGTGAAAAACCTTCGGATTCACAAGCTTCCAACACGCTTGTTACTGCCATATCCACCAGATTATCGCCTTCTCTGATAATCGGACAGCGGATACCGCGTGATACTGTACCAACTTTTCTTTCCATAAAAATCTCCTTATCTTATAAAAAGCTTATATAAAGCATAAATTTACCAAAAAATATTATACATACTCGACTTTTGAAGCGCAAGCGGAAAATTATGTGTCAGTTGGGGACGGTTCCGTTTTGCACAAAAAAGTCAAAACGGAACCGTCCCCAACTGCTCAAAAAAGCCAAAATAGAACCGTCCCCAACTGCTCAAAAAGGCCAAAATAGAACCGTCCCCAATTGGCTCACTATATATTGTGTTTTAAACACAACTTATATACAAGAAACAGTGGAAATTGTAAAAATGTTGTGATAAAATAATCATGTTGAATTAAAGGGGAGGGCATTTTTATGTACGATCTTGTGATAATAGGTGCGGGACCTGCCGGTTTGGCAGCAGCAATATATGCAAAAAGAGCGCGTCTCAACGCAGTAATAATAGAAAAAGAAGGCTGTGGCGGACAGATGGCACAGACCTATGAAGTGGATAATTATCCGGCATTACCCGGTATTTCGGGATTTGAGCTCGGCACAAAGATGAAAGAGCATGCCATGAGCCTCGGCGCCGAGATTATATATGATGAGATTAAAAGCATCAATCGCCAGGACGACCACTTTATCGTTCATTATGACACGGGCGGAGTGGCTGAAAGCAAGGGTATCATCATTGCATCGGGCGCAACGCACTCGAAGCTTAATGTTCCGGGAGAAGAGAAGCTCGCAGGCAGCGGAGTATCATACTGTGCAACCTGTGACGGTGCATTCTTTTCAAAGAAAGACGTTGCGGTAGTAGGCGGCGGTGACGTGGCCATCGAAGACGCAATCTTCCTTTCAAGAATTGCAAAGTCCGTAACGCTCATCCACAGAAGAAGCGAACTTCGCGGGGCAGCATCCCTTCAGGAAAGTCTTAAGAAATGCGATAACGTAAACATCCTCTGGGATACAGTAGTAGAGAGCATCAACGGCACCAACAAAGTCGAATCCCTCTCGCTTCGCAATGTAAAAGACAACGAAGACTTCTCGCTCCTTGTAAACGGCGTATTTATCGCAGTAGGTATCACACCCGTAAAGAACGAAATTGACGGCCTTATGTGCAACGCAGGCGGCTATATTATCGCCGACGAGGACTGCAGAACCAATATAAAGGGCGTTTATGCCGCAGGCGACGTCAGAGCCAAGAGACTCCGCCAGATTGTAACGGCTGTAGCGGACGGCGCCAACGCAGTTACAAGTTTCACAGAAGACTTCCGTTAACAAAATGTTCAAACTTATTTACATTGAATAAGCATAATTATTTTGGTATAATATATGCGTAGTCAAAACTACAAATACTTGTATCGGAGGGTGGCTATATGAACATTATTATTATTGGAAAAAATATTGATG
>JAGCVT010000082.1 GCA_017962225.1 Lachnospiraceae bacterium | reverse complement strand
CCAGTGGTACTCATCGGCAAAACATCCGCCGGGCCATCTTAACACGGGGATTTTCATTTCCTTAAGAGCTTCGACAACGTCTGTACGCATACCGTTAACATTCGGAATGTCCGAATTTTCCCCAACAAAAATACCCTCGTAAATACATCTGCCGAGATGCTCACTGAAATGTCCCTGAATTTCGGGATTTATGTGACCTTTTTTTATCTGGGGATTTATGATATGTCTGTACATAAAAGTCTCCTAAGAAAAAAATATTGCGGTTAGTTGCTTAAGGATTTAAGCAAAAACCCACACTTATTATTATACATAAAATTAACTATAGGTAAATTAAATCTTTTCCCATTTCTTTTGTTAAAAATGACATCTATAGTTTGTGGTGTTTTTACCTATACTTTGTCGGTAAAATACAGTTTTTGCATTACGCTTGAAGCATTAATCGGCGGGTGTTATTATTACATTGTATTGTTTTAATTAACTTTAAGAGGATTATTTTTAAAAATGAGCGAACAGAACAATTCTCACGAGAATAACGATTATACATTCTTACGCGAAAAGATAACCGAGCGCCCCATCAACAAGCGCAAGGTTTTCAGACAGTCCCTTTTAACGATTGCCCTTGCGGTAACCTTTGCTTTGGTTGCCTGTTTTGTATTTTTCTTTTTTGAAAAAGGAACGCTGGGCGACTTTGACAAGAAGCCCGAACCCGAAAAGATCGAGCTTAAGCTGCTGGAGCCGACCGAGGAAATTCTTCCCGAGGACATGCTGATAGAAGACGAGCCCGAGCCCGAACCGGTGATTGAAATTCCCGACAATACCGAAGCAATCGCGGATGCCATCGCGGCCTATGAACCCGATATCGATGACTACCAGGGAATCTTTAATAAAATGAAGGCTGTTGCGGCAGAATCCAAAAAATCCATGGTTACCGTAACCGCCATCCAGGACAGAACCACATGGCTTAATTCCTCGTACGAAAACAAGACCGGAACCACAGGACTCATCATCGAGGATAACGGCTCTGATTTGTTTATTTTATGCAATGCCGAAATACTTTCCGACTCCACCGAAATCGTGGTTACTTTCCCGAATACGCAGGAGTGTCTTGCAACCGTAAAAGCAATTGATTCTTTTACGAATTATGCCATCCTTTCGGTTCCTCTTTCGGACCTTAACGAAACGACAAAAAGCGCCATGGCTTACCCTGTTTTCGCCAATTCGCAGCTTTCATGCAAGCCCGGAGATGTCGTAATTGCAATCGGTGATCCTCTGGGATACGGCTCTTCCATCGGATACGGAATGCTTACTTCGTCCGGAAACGAAATCAACGGAATCGACCATAATTATTCGCTTCTTACAACAGATATCTACGGCTCAACGGACGGCTCGGGTATTCTTATAAACAGAAGCGGCAGAGTCATCGGAATCATAGATCAGTCCTATAACAAATCGGAAAACAGAAACCTTGTTTCGGCAGTGGGTATTACAGAGCTCATAAAACTGATTGAGGACATGTGCAACGATGTTTCGCGTCCTAAGATGGGTGTTTCCGTGACCAATGTATCTTCCACCGCCATGCGTTTTTACAATGTTCCGATCGGAGCATATATTACCGACATTCAGATGGATTCGCCGGCAATGCAGGGCGGCATTCACAAGGGTGATGTCATAACTGCCATGAATGATGCGGTTATCACCAGCGTCCTGGACTACGAACTCGAAATAAACGAGTGCAAGCCCGACGATGAGGTGGTTGTCACGATTATGCGTTTAAACGGCGAAACCTATATTGACATGGATATTAAAGTTACTTTGTCCGAATAGTTACGGAGCATAAATGAAAAAAACCATCTACACAAAGTTAATATTTGCTTATCTTCTGTTTGCGCTCTTCGGATTCCTGGTTGTGGCCACCTTCTCATCCAGAGCCATCAACGATCTGGTTACGAAAACCGAAGCCGACAAACTGTACAAAGAAGCAATCATTATCGCAGATACATACGCCAAAGATCTGTACGGTTCCGAAACAAGTCTTGAATCCGTTAAAAAGCAGTTCGATATTCTGGCGCTTTATTTTGATTCGACTCTCTGGATAATGAACCCTTCCGGTCTTATCGTTCTTTCTTCGGACAGTCCCGTCGATGTCGAAAATCCGGTATATGTAAAGAATTTCAACCCCGCGGACAATATCGGCGGTTACTATAAGGTCGGCAATTTTTACGGAATGTTCGAAGAGGATGTTTTAAGCGTTTTTGCCCCGATTACCGACGGTTATCAGGTGCTCGGTTATGTTATCATTCATAAAAACGTCTCCGAGCTTAAACGTCTTTCCGAAAAGCTGCTTACCCTTTCGTATTATCTTTTCATCATTCTGTTCGTACTCTCGCTGATAATACTTATTTTCTTTACGAGCAACGTTTACAGACCGCTTCGTAAAATCACCAAGGCAACCGAGGAATATGCTGCGGGAAACTTGCGATACCAGTTCCAGATTGACTCGGAGGACGAACTCGGATATCTGGCTGCATCGCTTAACTATATGGCCAGCGAACTCTCCAAAGGCGAGGACAATCAGAAGCAGCTCGTTGCAAACGTTTCTCACGACTTCAGATCTCCTCTTACAAGCATTAAGGGCTATTCCGAGGCGATGCTTGACGGAACGATTCCGCCCGAGCTTCACAACAAATATCTTGAAATCGTAACCAACGAATCCGACAGACTTATCAAGCTCACCAATTCGCTGCTTACGTTAAACAACTTAAATACCGAGGGAATGATTCTCGAGCTGACCGATTTTGACATTAACACGGTCATAAGAAAGACGCTCGCAACCTTCGAGGGCTCCTGCCAGAAAAAGAAAATTACCGTCAATTTAACTCTTACCGGAGACCGGCTTTTCGTTAAGGGCGATATGTCAAAAATCCAGCAGGTGCTTTACAATCTTTTAGACAACGCAATCAAATTCAGCAATAAGAATTCCGAAATCTTTGTGGAAACAAAAGAGAAACACAAGAAAGTATTCGTCAGCGTAAAAGACCAGGGCATCGGTATTCCCAAGGAAAGCCTGAATCAGATCTGGGACAGATTTTACAAAACCGATTTATCCCGTGGCAAGGATAAAAAAGGCACAGGTCTCGGCCTTTCCATTACAAGAGAAATTATCCGTGCTCACGGCGAAAACATCAATGTAATCAGTACCGAAGGCGAAGGAACAGAGTTTATCTTTACGCTTACATTATCCGATATCAACGAAGAAGAATAGACCCACGCGGAGCAAATAATGCAGGTTAAATTTGAGAAGGTTGATTCCCCCGAAAAAGAGGAAGCCCTCATAAAAGCACAATCAAATACCGACGATATCAAAGCTGCAATCGAACTTCTCGAAGGCGGGAAGAGGAAGTTACCGCTCATAAAAGAAGGAGAAACACATCTTTTGGAAACCACGGCGTTTTATTATATCGAGTCCGTGGACAAAAGAACCTTTGTATATTCAAAAGACGACTGCTTTGAGACAAAGTTAAGACTGTACGAGCTCGAAGAAACGCTCGGCGCGTATTTTTTACGAGTGTCAAAATCCATGATTGTAAATCTAAAAAAGATCAAAGGCGTAAAATCGGATCTGAGCGGCCGAATGGAAGCAACAATGTTAAACGGCGAGAAAATCGTCATTTCAAGAAGCTATGTAAAAGAGATTAAAAGGAGGCTTGACTTATGAGCAAATTTAAAATGCTGTTTTTACAGACAAGCTTTATATCTCTCGGCATTTTCCTTGCGGTCGGCATCGCGCAGACGGTTTTGCATTTTTTTGGAAATACTTATGCCGCCGACTGGTATTTTCTTTTAAGCGTAATATTTGCAGGCGTGCTTTGTTCACTGCCTTCACTTATTCTTTACAACGAAAAAATAAAGCCTTTCTTCATAAAAATACTCATTCATTTTACTCTGGTTTTCGCTGCAGTTTCACTGCTCGGATGGCTGTTTAAATGGTACACGGGCTTTATAGACTATGCGTTTGTGATTCTGATTTTTGTCTTCGTGTACGTGTTCGTGTGGGTAATGACGAAGTGGTTTTACGTAAAGGAAGACAAAGAAATTAACACAGCGCTGGATTCAATCCGCGACGAAGAATAGACGTTTAAAAAGCACAATTTTATCAAAAATGAGCAACTTGGTAGACCTTTTTTGCATCTTGGTTGAGTTGCTCTTTTTTTATTGCTCATCTTCGATACAATGGGTTCATACAAAGAAAACGTGAGAAAGAAAGGACTCAAAATGAACGTAATCGAAGTAAAAAATCTCATAAAAAAATATAACGAACACTTGGCCGTCGACGGAATAGATTTTGAAGTAAGAGAAGGCGAGCTCTTCGCCTTCCTCGGAGAAAACGGAGCGGGCAAATCCACCACAATCAACATACTCTGCACAATACTCGAAAAGACGGCGGGAGACGTAAAAATCTGCGGTCACGAACTCGGCAAAGAGGACGACCTTATACGAAAAGAAATCGGAATCGTTTTCCAGAATTCGGTGCTCGACGACAAACTCACCGTAAAAGAAAATCTCTTCACAAGAGGCAGCTATTACGGTTTAACCAAAAAAGAAATCGAGGAGAGGCTCAGTTCCTTTTATGAGAAATTCGAACTTGAAGAAATCATGAAAAGAAAGTACGAAAAGCTCTCCGGCGGTCAGCGAAGAAGAGTCGATATTGTAAGAGCTCTTTTAAACAATCCAAAGATTCTTTTCTTGGACGAGCCGACAACGGGACTCGATCCGAAATCAAGAAAAATCGTCTGGGACTACATCGAATATTTAAGAAAAGAAAAAGGCATGACAATCTTTTTGACCACACATTACATGGAGGAAACAAGGGATGCAAATTACGTTGTAATCCTTGATAAAGGAAAGGTCATTGCCCGTGGCACACCTGCGGAACTTAAGAGCAATTACTCTTCTTCGAAGTTTCTCTGGTATGCCAAAAGAAGCGAGGAAAACGACAAAACCGCAGGCGAAATAAACCCCAGCATAATTTACGATGCGGACCACTACAACATTCTTTTTAAAGGAGACATCCTGGATGTGATTTCAAAGGATAAAAACAAATATAAGGATTTCGAAATCATAAAAGGAAGCATGGACGACGTGTTCTTAAATCTCACGGGAAGAATGATGGCAAACTAGAAAAGGAGACATGAAAATGAAAGGTTTTACAGGATTAACAAAAAGAAATGTACAGATATATTTTAAGGATGTTCACACGGTAATTTTCTCAATGCTTACATCAATTATCGTATTCGTGCTTTACCTTCTCTTCTTAAAGGGAACTTTCGTAGAAGCAATCGAAGGCAGTATGCAGGGGCTTGAATCTTTTATAAACGCTGACGATGTGACGATGTTTGTAAACGGCGTTCTGCTGGTGGGAATCTTAGGTTCCGCAACCATCACAATTCCCTACAACTGTTTAACAACAATCGTAAAAGACAGAGAACGCAAAGTTGATTACGACATCCTCGCAACACCCGTAAAAAGATGGCAGATAATTCTCTCTTATCTTTCGGCAGCAGTTATTTCTTCTTTCCTTATGACATCGCTTCTTTTATCCCTGGGGCTGATTATCTTAGGTTTCTTAGGAAATATGCACTTAAGCGCACTTAGCATTCTCGGAGCTTACGGAGTGATTCTTTTAGGATGTATGTCATCAAGCGCACTTTTTATGACGGTGGTTCTCTTCTTTAAATCCTCGTCGGCAGCAGGCGCATTCTTTGGAATTCTCTCTGCGGCAGCAGGTTTTGTAATCGGTGCATATATTCCTCTTTCAAGGTTTTCACCGAAGATTCAGACTGTTTGCAATCTATTCCCTGCCAGCCACATCTGCGCACTTCTTCGAAACATGCTTCTTACCGGGTGTCTGGATGAAATGAACCGCTCAATCGGAGGCCTGGACAACGGCTTATTCGTTGATGCTATCCGTCAGTCGATGACCTTCAACGCATCCTTATTTGAAAAGAGCCTTCCCGTAAATGTAATGTGCATTTACATCGCAGGATTCACTTTTGTAAGCCTCCTGGTTATGATCTTCTTATACACGAGAGTATACAAAAAGAATTAAATTAAAACCCTCTTAAGACTATAAAACCCACCGAATTCGGTGGGTTTATTTTTTTATGCGTATTAAGTGTAAAAAAACACAATTATGACACATTTGCGTGGTATTTTTGAGTAATTATCACACCACTTAGCCGCACTACAATTAATTTCCGGATTAGATAAAATTATTATATACGGATACGAGATTTCAGCTTGCTCAGACAGCTTGACGATATTGGATTTTATGAGATTTAAATGAAGGAATATAACGAAACTTTACAAAGAATTAAAGATTTGTTAGCCGGGCGCGGCTGGTCTGTATACAGATTATCCCAGGAATCCAACATTCCGGAAAGCAGTCTGAATACTCTTT
>JAGCVT010000081.1 GCA_017962225.1 Lachnospiraceae bacterium | reverse complement strand
TCTTTTACGGCGAGAAATATGCGCTTATCGTAAAAGGCGCGTACAGAGGCAAAAACAACGCCGAATTTAATTACAGATTTTTCACTAAATAATGGACAAAAAAACTTTAGAAATATTAGAGTACAATAAATTAATAAAGTTACTCTCCGACCATGCATCAAGTGAACTCGGAAAGATTAAATGCGCCTCTCTGCATCCTTTACGGAATAGAGAGGCCATTTTAAACAATTTGGAAAATACTTCCGATGCGGTTGCACGTATTCTTTCAAGCAGAAAGATTTCTTTTTCGGGCAATAAAAACCTCGAGGAAATCTTTAAGGCCATGAGTGTAGAGGCCAACCTTGATACGAAAGAACTGCTCATGGTTGCATCCAGCGCCGAATGCGCAAAAACCGCAGCATCCTACGGACTCGAGGAAGAAAGAGAAGATTCTCTTAGAGCCATGTTTGAAGCGCTCGTTCCCATGGAAGAACTTTCCGGTAAAATCAGAAAAATCATTCTTTCCGAAGACGAGATTGCCGACGATGCATCGAGCACCTTAAAAGATATTCGAAGAGAAAAGGTCAACACGACCGCCAGGATTCATTCGGATTTAAATAAAATGGTTAATTCCACATACAGAAGTTATTTGCAGGATGCCGTTATTACCATGCGAAATGACAGATACTGCATACCCGTAAAAGCCGAGTATAAAGGCAGCGTAAAGGGTATTGTTCACGACCAGTCCAGAGGCGGCATGACGTTTTTCATCGAACCTGCGGGAATCGTGGAATTAAACAACCGCATTCAGGAGCTTGAAGTTGAGGAAAAGGAAGAAATCGCAAGAATTCTTCACATGCTTTCTATGGAAGCGGCTTCACATCTTGAGGAACTTAAATCCAATCAGGAAATCATGACAAACCTTGATTTCATTTATGCGAAGGCGGCGCTTGCAATCGATGAAGAGGCGGTAATGCCGGATTACGAGTCCGGAGAATACCTTGACATAAAGAAAGCCAGACATCCTTTTATCGAAAAAGGAAGAGTCGTTCCGATAGATATCGTTCTCGGAGAAAATTATTCCTGTTTAATCGTGACAGGCCCCAATACCGGCGGAAAGACGGTATCTTTAAAAACAACGGGTCTTTTATGTGCAATGGGTCAGTCGGGACTTTTCATTCCTGCGGCGCCCGGCAGCAAATTAAAGATATTCAGGGATATTTATGCCGAAATCGGAGACGAGCAGAGCATAGAACAGAACCTCTCAACCTTCTCGGGTCATATGACGGGAATCGTACGCATCCTAAAAGAAGCAAACCACAACAGCCTCTGCCTTTTCGACGAACTCTGTTCGGGAACAGACCCGACCGAAGGTGCTGCGCTTGCAATAGCCATAGTTTCAAGACTCATGGAAAAGCGCGCAACGATAATGCTTACGACACACTATTCGGAGCTTAAGGTGTTCGCCTTTAATACCGAGGGTGTTGAAAACGCATGCTGCGAATTTGATATAGAAACTCTTTCTCCCACATATAAACTTTTCATCGGTATTGCGGGTAAAAGTAACGCATTTGCGATATCCGAAAAACTCGGACTTGATAAAAGAATCATCGAACGTGCTTCGAAGGAAATGGATGAGACCGAGGGCAATTTCGAAGACCTCCTAAAAGATCTCGAAGATACCAGAAAGAAACTCGAGGCCGACAGGGAAGAGGAAGAGAAACTCAAAAAAGAAGTCGAGAAGTTAAAAGAAGAACTCAACAAGAGCAATGAGAATGTCCGCGAGGCCAGAGAGAAGATTTTACGCGAGGCCAGAGAGGAAGCCAAGAGCATCCTTGAAGATGCCAAGGAAGAAGCGGATGAAGCCATCAGACTTTACAATTCCGGAATGACCATTCAGGAAATGGAAAAGAAGAGGGCAACACTTCGAAAGAAGATTGACGACAATTCGTCGAAGTTAAGAAGCGGCGAAAAGAAGGTTGATAATACCGACAAAAAGGTGGATGCTTCCAAACTTAAAATCGGCGATACCGTCCGTTCGATTTCACTCGGCATGACGGGCGAAGTTAAAAAGCTTCCCGATGCCAAGGGTAATGTAATGATCGCTTCGGGCGTAATGGAATTTAAGGTTAAAGCAACAGACCTTGTTTACGCCAAGACGAAAGAAGAAAAGGAAGCCACAAGACCGACTTCATACGCTTCGGGATTTTCAAAATCCGCTACGATTTCTCCCGAAATAAATCTTTTAGGATTAAATTCCGACGAGGCGATTGCCAAGCTGGATAAGTACTTAGACGATGCATATTTATCTCACTTACACAGTGTCAGAATCGTGCACGGCAAAGGTACGGGAGCGCTTCGCGCGGCTATTCATAAGTATTTAAGAGGCATAGATTTTGTCAGTGAATTTGCGCTTGCCGAACAGGGCGAGGGCGATGCAGGTGTTACCGTGGTTAAGTTTTAGCTAAAGAAAGGAAAGAAAAATGATTTCCAAACAGAAGATACTGATTGTAGACGATGACAACAACATCGCGGAGCTTGTTTCTTTGTACCTTACAAAGGAATGCTATGAGACCATGATTGTAAATGACGGCGAATCCGTAAAAGGAGCGCTCGAAACATTTGCACCCAATCTCATTTTATTAGACCTCATGCTTCCCGGCATCGACGGATATCAGGTTTGCCGTGAAGTAAGAGCCGAAAGCAGAATTCCCATCATTATGCTCTCCGCAAAGGGTGAGATTTTTGACAAGGTTTTAGGATTGGAGCTTGGCGCAGACGATTATATGGAAAAGCCTTTTGATTCCAAGGAACTTGTAGCCAGAGTAAAAGCAGTACTTCGCCGTTACAAAGAAAAAGAAGTAAAGCCTCAGGAGACCGCAAAGACGGTTCAGACCGTGGAATATCCCGATCTTCGCGTATCTTTAACCGACTATTCGGTTATTTACAAGGGCGAGAGCGTAAACATGCCTCCGAAGGAACTCGAACTTTTATTCTTCCTTGCAAATTCTCCCAACCAGGTTTTCACCAGAGAGCAGCTTCTTGACAGAATCTGGGGCTATGATTATCCCGGCGACACAAGAACCGTGGACGTTCATATCAAGAGAATCAGAGAGAAAATCAGCGATCACGAAAAGTGGAAAATCGAAACTGTATGGGGTGTCGGTTATAAATTTACTACAGCTTAGAACGGAGTTTTTATGAGATATATAAAAGATATAAAAGACGGAAATGCCGTACAGGATGTTTATCTCTGTAAGACCAAAAATTCAGCCACAACCAAGAACGGCAAAGAATATTTAAATGTCATTTTGGGAGATAAAACCGGAAATGTCGACTGCAAAATCTGGAATACGGACAGCGCGGGAATCGGCGATTTCGAGCCGATGGACTATGTGTTTGTAAACGGAGAGGCCAAGACTTTTAACGGCAATCTCCAGGTGGATATAAGACAGATAAGAAAAGCCGATGCATCGGAATATAATCTTGAGGATTTTATCCCTACGAGCAAAAAAGATGTTGAGGAAATGTATGATGCAATCCTTAAATGCATTTCCATGGTCGAGAACAATTATCTTCATGCACTTCTTGAAGAGTTTTTCGTAAACGACAAAGAATTCATCGCGGCTTTTAAGACTTCAAGCGCGGCAAAGAGCATTCATCACAATTTCGCAGGCGGACTTGTGGAGCATACACTCGGTGTTGCAAGACTCTGCTCGTTTTACACGAAGCAGTACCCTGCGCTTAATAAGGATCTTCTTTTAACCGCAGCACTCTGCCACGATATCGGAAAGATTTACGAATATTCACCTTTCCCCGAAAACGACTATACCGACGAGGGCAATCTTCTCGGACATATCGTGATGGGAATAGAAATGATAACTGAAAAAATTAAAGAAATTCCCGGATTTCCGAAGGAACTTGCAAACGAACTTAAGCACTGCATAGCCGCACATCACGGCAAACTTGAATTCGGCTCGCCCAAGAAACCCAGCATTATCGAAGCGGTAGCATTAAGCTATGCGGACGATACCGATGCAAAGATGCAGTCCTTCATCCAGTACATTGAAGATGCAGACACATATGACTGGAGTTATTCCAAGGCATTTGACGGCAGCATCAGAATGACAAAGGACTTTGATTAGTTTTACGAAAGGTATGTTATGGAAAAAACATACAAAAAAGGCGATATTCTCGAAATCAGAATCGAGGATATGAGCGATGAAGGCTTAGGTATCGGCAAAGCAGAGGGCTACACTCTGTTTGTTAAAGACGCCGTTATCGGAGATACCTGCCTTGTCAAAATCATGAAAGCAAAAAAGAATTATGCATTTGCGCATCTTGAGGAGGTAAAAGAGCCCTCCTCTTTTCGTCTTACCCCTTTATGCGCAAAAGCAAAAGCCTGCGGAGGCTGTCAGCTCCAGGCAATGAGCTACGAGGCAGAACTTAAATTTAAAGAAAACAAGGTCAAAAACAACCTCATTCGAATCGGCGGTTTCGCGGAAGATTTCATAGAGCTCATAAAAGAACCAATCGTCGGAATGGATAATCCCTACAGATACAGAAACAAAGCACAATACCCTGTAGGATATGATAAAACAGGAAAACTCGTTACCGGCTTTTATGCCGGAAGAACCCACGATATCATTTCAAACACCGACTGTATTCTCGGAAAAGAAAAGAATAAAGACATTCTTGAAGCAATCCTTTCTTTTATGGAAAAGAACGGTATTTCCGCCTACAGCGAAGAGAGTGGCAAAGGAATTATCCGTCATATTCTGATTCGCGAGGGCTTTAAAACCGGCGAAGTAATGGTATGTATAGTTGCAAACGCCGACAAACTTCCGCACGAAGAAGAACTCGGCGAAATGCTTTTTGCAATGCCGAGAATTAAGAGTGTGGTTTTGAATATTAACAAAGAAAATACGAATGTGATTTTGGGAAAGACAACCAGAGTAATAAAGGGTTCCGAGACCATTATGGATTATCTCGGAGATTTGTCTTTTAAGATTTCTGCACCTTCATTCTATCAGGTCAATCCCGTACAGACGGAAAAGCTTTATACCAAGGCGCTTGAATACGCAGACCTTCACGGTGAAGAAGCCGTCTGGGATCTTTACTGCGGAATCGGTACGATTTCACTCTTTATGGCGAAGAAAGCAAAGAAGGTTTATGGTGTCGAAATAGTTCCCGAGGCAATAGAGGATGCAAAGGAAAACGCAAAGAGAAACGGCATTACGAATGCAGAATTTTTTGTGGGAAAAGCAGAGGAAGTGCTTCCCGAATTTTATGAGAATGAAAATTCGGATATGCGCAATCCTGATGTTATCGTAGTCGATCCGCCGAGAAAAGGTTGCGATGAGAAATGCCTTGAAACAATGCTTAAAATGAATCCGAAACGCATCGTATACGTAAGCTGCGACTCCGCCACACTCGCAAGAGATTTAAAGATTTTATGTGAAGAAAAATACGAGCTTAAAGCATGGCAGTGCTACGACCAGTTCTCGCGCACGGTTCATGTCGAAACTGTGGCTTTGATATCACAAAGACTTTCGAGATAATCTGACTTTAGAATACCCCAAAACTGAACTTTGGAATATCCTGTATATTGAGTTTGGAATATCCTAAACCATAATGGAGATCGATTATGAAAATTGAAATGGATAATGATTTTAGAGGAAATGCTTATATCATCCGGAATGATGAAGTCTTGCTGAATTACAGCGGTGGATATGCAGATATGGCGAATGAGATACCGAATACGATTGAAACCAGATTCGCATCTGCATCCATGGGGAAGACGTTTGTCGCTGTGGGAATCCTACAGTTGATAGAAGCGCGGAAACTGAAATTTGAGGACACCCTCGGAAGCTTGCTTGATATTGATCTCAAAAGCATTGACCCGGATGTGACGGTTAAGCAGCTTTTGAATCATACATCCGGAGTTCCTGATTATTTTGATGAATCGGTTATGGATGATTATGAAGCCCTGTGGACGGATTTCCCAAATTACAGGATACGGCATAACGAGGATATGCTTCCGTTGTTTATAGATAAACCCATGATGTATCCGAAAGGTGTTAAATTTCAGTACAACAATACCGGATACATATTGCTCGCGATGATTATAGAAAAGATCACGGGGATGGATTTTGATGTATATCTTAAGCAAAATGTTTTTGATAAATGCGGTATGCATGATACCGGATATTTTGCTTTTGACAGACTGCCGGCAAGATGTGCCAACAGTTATATATACTGTCCTGAGACAGAAGACTTTCGTACAAATATTTATTCCGTCGGTGCAAAGGGGACCGGTGACGGAGGAGCGTTTGTAACCGTAGGCGATATCGTGAAGTTCTGGAATGGTCTGATTGGACATAAGCTACTTTCCGGGAAAATGGTAAAAGAGATGTTTTCAAAGCAAAGTGGTGACGGTAAGGATCCTGAAGAGGGATACTATGGCTACGGAGTCTGGCTCATCGACAATCCCGAAGGCCGGGATTATGTGTATATGCAGGGATGTGATGATGGCGTAAGCGCAATTTCCGAATACAATCCCGATAATGGGATGATCACTGTTATGCTCAGTAATTACGGGGATAATGTTTGGTCGAGAATGCGGAAGATCCGTGAGGAAGAGTATGCCTGATCCCGGGAAGAAAACAGTCGAAAGTGGTTAATCAACGAAACTACTGTCGAGACCATCTGTCTTTTGGGTAAAGCTATAGCAAAGTCAAAATCTCATGTCAAATTGGGATTGGATGTTGAGGATTATTATAAGATTAAGGAAGAATAGCAAGAGTAAAAGGGAGAAATGATGAATATCAGAACTAAACAATTTCAAATACTGACAGACATAAATCTTGTATGGGATTTCCTGATGGATATATATGATCGCGAGAATGGGAGCGGTGTAGCTGCGCCTTTCTTTGAACATGCGATTCTTGCTTCATGGATGGACAATTCCTATTCATACCTCAACAGATTCTGGTTTGATGGAGATAAAACAGTTGCTTTTGTATTTTATGAAGCACCCGCAACAGATATTTATTTCAGTGTGCGTAAGGGTTATGAATATCTTGCGGATGAACTTGTTGATTATGCTATGACAACCATGCCGAATTGGAATGGAGAGCAACAGTTCGTTTTGTTCAATGGTCAGGAATTTCTTATGGAAGCCGCAAAGAAACGTGGGTTCAAAATGGTCTTTGAATATGAGGACAGGATTTTTGATTTCAAGAACGAGCTGAACTGCGAGCTGCCTGAAGGGTATCATTTAGTTGAACCTGATGATATAAATCCTGTCAAAATCGGAAAGCTTTGCTGGTATGGCTTTGATCACGGGGACAAGGGAGAGTTTATTAATTGGAACAAACAGGACACATCATTTGATTGGACGCCGGAAAAATCCTATAAAGACTGTCTTGGCGATATCATGGCACCGCGTCCGCATTCGAAACATGAATATGACGTGATCATAGCCGATGAGCAGGGCGAATATGTCTGCTATTCGGGAATGTGGTGGGTGCCTCAGAACAAACTGGCTTATATGGAACCTCTTTGCACAGCACCGGAGCATAGAAGAAAAGGTCTTGCAGCAGCGGCGCTTACCATTCATTATCGCAGGATGAAAGCTTTGGGAGCAACGCATATGACAGGCGGAGGTGATCCTTTTTACGAAAAGATCGGATATGGAAAAGGGTTGCATTGGAGTTTTTGGAAAAGATAGTTTGATTTATAGTTAATTGGAGAAGGCGGGATTGTTTGCATGACAGGGAAAACTTATCCAATCGACGGCAATTATAATTTTATCCCTTGTAATATGATCTGATTTTACCCCAAGAAAACGACGTCGAGACGGTATCTTTGCTGAGTAGAAAATAAGAGGACGTGATCATGGAGGAGATAATCAAAGAGGCGAAACGCCAGTGCACGACAATGTTTGTGCATTGATCATATTTTTTGCCCAGCGGGCAGAAAGTTTGAGGTTAAAAAATGAGAATAGTAATGCTCAATGGGCAGAATCATAAAGGAAGTACATACCATATCGGACGAATGATAGCAGATAAAATAGAGGGAGAGAATGAGATTACCGAGTTCTTCTTTCCGAAGGATCTGAATCATTTTTGTGCTGGGTGTTATAAGTGTATTGAAGATCAGACAGCATGTCCGTTTTATGAAGAAAAAAAGAAGATTATTGATGCCATGGATTCAGCTGACGTGATAATCGTCACCACACCGACATACTGCATGCATATGTCAGCGCCTTTGAAATCTTTTTTTGATATGACATTTGATCTTTGGATGTCTCACAGACCGATGGAATCAATGTTTAAGAAGCGTGCGGTCATTATATCTACCGCAGCCGGTGCCGGACCGAAGTCGGCAATAAAGGATGTCAAGGATTGTCTGTTTTATATGGGAATCCCCCGGATCTACAAGTTTGGCAT
>JAGCVT010000080.1 GCA_017962225.1 Lachnospiraceae bacterium | reverse complement strand
TTGGCATAAACATCTCCGGATCCTTTAACATAACATGCAGTACCAAGGCATACCGAAATCTGGTATTTACCCTTGGGATTAAGTGCGAACTGTGAATAGAATGTCGATACTCCGTAAACCTTCTCGAGGGGAATACCCATTCCGTCCGCGATCATCGTCTGAACTTCGATGGGAAGGTAGCCGTAGATGTCCTGTGCTTTCTGCATAATGGGCATCAAGGCACCCTTCTGGTCTTTGTTTTCAGCGATGACTTTCTTGAGTGCTTCCTCTTGCTCTTTTGTTCCGGCAAAAGGTACAGTTGTTTTCTTGGAACTCATCCTAAAAACCTCCTTGATAAATTTTTAACAATACTATTTTTCAATAGCCGAACGTAACATATATTGTAGCACAAGACTGTCTGTATTTCTATTGATTTTTTCATTTTTTCACAAAAATTTTTATTCGAAAAAACGCCTATTCACCTATGCTTTCGATAGGTTTTAACTATTATTGCCCTAATGTCCTATTTGCTTGAAAAAAATGATTTCCGTTGTTATAATATTGATGTATTTTTTGGGGGTATAAATCAAACAGTTTTCTTTTTATTTTTTCTTTGATATTTTTATCCCCATTTTTAACATAATACGGAGGTTTATTATGACAGTAAACGATATTATTGAGCTCCTTGACGGTACCGCTTTGGCCGGAAAGGATGAACTGGATAAAGAGGTATTAACGGCTTGCGGATCCGATATGATGAGTGACGTGCTTGCATTTGCAAAACATCAGTGCGTGCTTTTAACCGGTCTCTGCAACCCTCAGGTAATAAGAACTGCCGAAATGATGGACATTGTGGCAATTATCTTTGTAAGAGGCAAGACTCCCGACGAAACCATGATTCAGATGGCTGACGAAATGGGACTTCCCATCATTACAACCAGTCACAGAATGTTTTCCTCATGCGGATTACTCTACGAACACGGATTGACAGGAGGTATCATTGATGGCTGATTTAATGGAGCTCAACTACGCAGTTTCCAACGAAGATTTTACCAGAGCGGGAGAAGCTTCAAGTGACGTTAAAAAGAAATTAAAACAACTCGGTGTTTCACCGGAAGCCATCAGAAAAGTTGCGATAGCTCTTTATGAAGGCGAAATAAATATGATAATCCATGCATACGGCGGCAAAATCAAAGTGACCATCTCCGAAGATGCCATCACTCTCATACTCGCCGACAAAGGACCCGGTATTGCAGATGTCGAAAAAGCTATGCAGGCCGGCTACTCCACCGCTCCCGACAAGGTGCGTTCCCTCGGATTCGGTGCAGGCATGGGACTCCCCAATATGAAAAAGAATTCCGACCAAATGGATATTCAGACCGAACTCGGTGTCGGAACTACGGTAACTATGGTGATTAATTTATGATGTAACTATAAACGGAGACAGGAATGGACCACTACGGCAACTCGGTATACTTAATTGAAAATCTCTGCAAGGGCTGTACAAACTGTATCAACAGATGTCCGACGCAGGCTATTCGTGTACGTAACAATAAAGCTGTCATTACTCCCGGCAGATGTGTAGACTGCGGAGAATGTATCAGAATATGTCCTCATCATGCCAAAAAAGCAAAGCGTGATTTTATCGATGCTACGGATAAGTACAAATATACCGTTGCTCTGCCAGCTCCGAGTCTCTGCGCACAGTTTAACAATCTTGAAGACATCAATATTCTTTTAACAGCAATTAAGAATATCGGTTTTGACGATGTATTCGAAGTAAGCGCCGCTGCGGAAATCGTTTCGGAAGAATCCAGAAAGTATATTGCTTCGCATAAGGAACAGTGGCCTTTAATTTCCACCGCATGCCCTACCGTTGTTCGTCTGGTTCAGGTTCGTTTCCCGAATCTCTGTGACAATCTTTTACCGCTTATTACTCCTGCAGAACTTGCAGGCGAACTTGCAAGAAAGCAGGCTGTCGAGAAGACAGGTCTTAAACCCGAGGAAATCGGCATCTTCTTCCTCTCTCCCTGCGCGAGCAAGGTTACGAGCGTAAAGAACCCTATCGGTATGGAAAAGAGCAATATAGACGAAGTACTCGCCATAAAAGATATATATCCGATTCTTTTATCAGAAATGCCCAAATTTGTTGAACAGCCCGAAGATTTATCATGTTCGGGTAAAATCGGTTTAAGCTGGGGTATCACAGGCGGCGAAGTAGGCGGTCTTTTATCCGATGCATGCGTAGCCGCAGATGGTATCGAAAATGTTATTCACGTACTCGAAGATCTCGAAGACGACAAGTTCTCACAGAACCTCGAATTCATCGAGCTTAATGCCTGCAACGGCGGATGCGTCGGCGGTGTTATGAACGTGGAGAACCCTTTTGCCGCTAAAGCGAAGATGCAGCATTTAAGAAAATACCTTCCCGTTGCCGCTGCAAGATCCGACAAATACGGCGAATATCATGTTGACTGGACTTCGGAAGTTAAGTACCAGCCTGTATTTGAACTTGCTGACAACCTAAAAGAATCAATGGAAAAGATGAACCGCATCGAAGAGCTTACCAAAGAACTTCCCGGACTTGACTGCGGATGCTGCGGTGCTCCCACATGTAAGGCTCATGCAGAAGATATCGTAAAAGGCATTGCCAGAAAACAGGACTGTATCCATGTTCTGCGTGAATATATTCATAAATTATCGGAAGATATTGCCGAATTAAGCGAAGGAATTTAACTATGAAAGTTTTTGAATTAAGCAAACTTGAACAATTTACATCTCTCTCACTTTCAAAAGACTCCGATATCACGGGAGTCTTCTGCTGTGACCTTTTATCCATTGCCATGGGAAAAGCTCCCGCAGGCAGCGCATGGGTTACGGTTATGGCAAATGTTAATACACTTGCTGTTGCATCATTAACCGATGTTGCATGCATTATCCTGGCCGAAGGCGTTACTTTCGACAATACTTTAATCGAAAAAGCGAAGGAGGAAGGAATTGCGGTATTAAAAACGGACCTTCCGATTTTCGAAGCCGCTCTTCTTATCAATAATCTTTTATGATTCCGCTTCATTACGATTTACATATACATTCCTGCCTGTCTCCGTGCGGCGATAACGAATCCACGCCCGGAAACATTGTCGGTATGGCTGTTGTAAAAGGTCTTGACGTTATTGCTTTAACCGATCATAACACATGCAAAAACTGTGAGGCTGCAATGGCTATCGGCAAAGAATACGGCATTACCGTCATTCCCGGCATGGAACTTACAACGAGCGAAGAAGTCCACGTACTCTGCCTCTTCCACACTCTTGAAGACGCAATGGGCTTTGATGCATTTGTGGAACCCCGCATACTTCAGATTCCTAACGATCCGAAGGTATTCGGGGATCAGTTTATATGTGATGAAAACGATGAAGTCAAAGGGACCTTTTCCAATCTTTTAATTTCAGCAACGGATATTTCTTTTGACAGAGTCGATGATGTAATAAAACCTTTTAACGGAGTAATGGTTCCCGCACACGTTGATGCAAATTCTTTTTCGTTAACATCTAACTTAGGTTTCGTTCCGCCCGATACTAATTTTAAATGTTTCGAGCTTCAGAAAATGGAGAACCTTCACAAACTCCAGGACGCAAACCCTTATTTAAGAGACTGCAACGTAATCAAGGATTCCGATGCACATTATATTGAACATATAAGCGAAGCTGTAAACACAATCTACGCCGAGTCAAATTCCATCGACGATGTGCTTGCAGCATTAACCAGAAGAGCTTAAGGATAAAATTATGAGAAAAAATGTACTGATAACCGGAGCAAGCGGGGCTATAGGAAGTGCTACAGCTCTTGAATTTGCCAAAGCAGGCTGCAATCTTTTCTTAGTCTGCAACTCCCGAATAAATGAGCTTGATGAATTTGCGGAAAAATTATCATCAAGTTACGATATCGAAGTATTTACCGCATCAATTGATTTTTCCGATACTTCAAAATCAAAGGATGATCTGGATGATTTTCTCGGACAGACTACTATTGATATTCTTGTAAATAACGCAGGTATCTCCTACGTCGGAATCTTCCAGGATATGAGCGCTTCATCATGGAACAACATAGTGAATGTTAACTTAAACAGCGTATATTCAACATGCTCCGTGGTAATTCCGGGAATGGTCAGAAAACAGTCAGGAACAATTATCAATATTTCTTCTGTGTGGGGAAATGTTGGTGCTTCGTGCGAGGTTGCTTATTCTGCTACCAAAGGCGGCATTAATGCTTTTACGAAAGCACTTGCAAAGGAACTGGCAATTTCAGGCATAAGTGTAAATGCGGTTTCACCGGGACTGGTTGATACGCCGATGAATTCGCATCTCTCTGATGAAGAATTAAACGAACTCTATGAAGAAATACCTATGGGACGCGCTGCTACTCCTGGAGAGATAGCCAAGTGTATTTTAAAATTATCGGAAATGCCTGCTTATGTTACAGGTCAGATAATAACAGCCGACGGAGGCTGGACATAAAAAAAACCGGAGGAAAACCTCCGGTTTTTTATTTACTTAAAGAACTGTCCCCAATTGGTCACTTTCGGATGGCGTCGATACGCTGCGAAAGCGTCGGATGTGAGTATTCAAGCGCAACAACTGCAGGATGCGGATTTAGGTTTGTCAAAGCATCCTGGCTTAACTGCTTTAGTGCACCGATTAAAGGTTCGCCGTAGCCTTCGTTTGCTGCAAAGGCATCAGCCTGATATTCGAATGTTCTTGAAATCTTATTTGATACAAGATCCAATAGTCTCGACAAAGGCCAGCTGATGGTTGTAAGAATCGTAAAAGCAAAGAAGTAATTTACATCTTCAAATCCGAACGACTGACAGATAATCGGGAAATTCAAAATCACTCCGAGCGCAACAATCAAAATGATAATTCTTAGGAAAGCAAACCACATTGATTTTAGGATGTGTTTGTGTTTTGCATGTCCGAATTCGTGCGCAAATACTGCTACGATTTTATCATTCGAATAATGATTTACCAGATTGTCGTCAAGAGAAATCGTTTTCTTTCCGAAGCCCGTGCAGAAAGCATTTGCTCTCGTGGTTCTCTTGGAAGCATCCATCACATAGATTTCTTTTATTTTCACATTGTATTTCGTACAGAGTTCCTTAAGTGAATCTCTCAACTCTCCCTCTTCAAGCGGCGTGAATTTATTGAAGATTCTTAAGAACACCATCGAGAAAAGTGATACGAAAACATTAAATGCTATAACTGCAATTATCGTAAAAAGAATTCCCCAGTTTCCAAACTTTTCAAATAAGAACATTACTCCGAGGAAAAGGAGCAGCATCAGAACCATTCCGATTACGAATTCTTTTATGATGTCTAAAATAAAAGTCTTAATCGTAGTTTTGTTAAAGCCGTACTTCTCTTCTATTACGAAGTTGCTGTAATAGGAAAACGGAATCGAGATAATGGTCGATACAAATGTGAATACCAGAATCAGAAGAATGTAATTTACGAATTTGTTAAACGTAAAAAGATTAAACACCCTGGCATGCACGTTGAAGATAAACAAAGCAAGCGTAATTGCGGCACTCACAAGTGTCTGTACGGCGCTGAATTTCTTCGAATCGTTTCTGTAATTAATCCACTTTTTGTATTTTTCCTCATCGTAAACATCCTTTACGTTTTCGGGTAAAGGTTTCTTTACATACGAGTCATTTAATTTGACTAAAACAAAGTCAAATATATTTTCAATCACATATGAAATTAAGATCAGTATTTTTATTATCATTTAAGCCTCAGCCAATATGGTTTACATAAGTTTTTCGTCGTATATTGCTCTCTGGCCGCCTACGTATTTGGGACGGTGTCTTGCACAGATAATAGGCGCCTCGCCGATTTTTCTTAGGGATATTCTCATCGGCACAACAACGTTATGCATATGCATTCCTATCATGGTACCGCCTATATCTATGCCCGCATCTGCCTTCCGGTTAAGGCTTTCTACAAGTACGGGATCATCGAATCTTTCGAAGCAGACCGTGGCAAAAGCTCCGCCGGCATGATTGGGCTGGGGAATTGCATTCACCTGCTCCAAACCGTATTTAATCATGGTTTCTCTTTCAACTACCAGAGCTCTGTTTAAATGTTCGCAGCACTGTGCGGCAGCAAGAATTCCTTTTTCTTTTAAAACAGGAATAATGCCGTCATAAACAGCATTTGCGGAATCGAGATTTGTAGCGGTTCCGATCTGGCTTCCGAGTATTTCGCTTGATGAACAGCCGATAACAAAAATGTCTCCGGCATTAAGTCTTGCTCCTTCTAAAATCTCTGTAACTGCCTGTTTGCTCTGTGCGGTAATTTCTTTTAAATCCATAATAAAATCCTTTCGTTAGAACACATAAAACGACCTTGAAATAGTAACACATTTCAAGGCCGTTTTCAATCAATTCACTTATCAGAAACAGCAATTATGACTTATTTTTTATTTCTTAGCTGCTTCTTTTTCAAAGAATATATTGGTAAATGCTGCAAGTGCTGCACCTGCGAAAGGACCTACAATGAATATCCAGAGATCTTTTATAGGACCTGAAACTCCTGCAAAAAGAGAAACGAGTGCGGGACCAAAGCTTCTTGCGGGGTTAACACTGGTTCCGGTAAGAGCGATACCGAAAATGTGAATAAGAACAAGTGTAAGACCGATAATAAGTCCGCCAAACGAACCATGGTTAGCTTTCTTGCTGGTAACACCGAGAATAACAAGAACAAATACATATGTAAGAAGAATTTCTACAATAAGACCTGTTACAATGCTTCCGTTGACTCCTGCAAGTCCGTTTGAGCCGAATGCGCTTGTCTTGTCTTCAATTGCGGATACGCCGAAAATCAAAGCAAGAATTCCGCCGCCAAGAAATGCACCAAGGAACTGGGCAAGTAAATAAAGACCAAAATCTTTTGCGCTCATTCCCTTGTTAATAAATACTGCAAGTGAAACAGCAGGATTAATGTGACAGCCGGAAACATTTCCGATGCAGTAAGCCATACCTACGATAACCAGACCGAAAGCAAGAGCTGTAAGAAGATATCCGCCCCAATGCTCACAACCGGTAATCATAGCTGTTCCACAACCAAATGTTACAAGAACACAGGTACCGATTAATTCAGCAACAAATTTTTTCATAAGATTCCTCCTCTTCGTTTATAAAAATAAGTCCCTCGCGGACAATATTTTCATCTATTTTTCAATCTCCACCGCTTCAGGCAGTTTGCCCTTGTTTGCAAATTTTTCTTTTATGGAATCAAGTAATTTTTCCGGGAACGAAAAGACAGTTTCTATAGCGAAATCGAGCAGTTTTTCCACAAAATGGATAATAACCCTGCCCAGTATAAAGACCATTATGAAAGGTGCCAGAGCACAAATTGTGATAAATGTTAAAGTAATCATGCAAGCCTCCCTGTCGTCTGCTTTTTTTACATGAAATACTAAAAATAAATACTCATATATTATACATCATTTATTAAAAAATAGCATTATTTTCATGATTATCTTTTAAAAGAAAATATCATAAAAGATTTATTCAAAATTGATTCTAAAATACTTTTTTATGTGGTATAATAGTTACCCGGATGAACAGTCCAATAAATAAAAGGAACGGTAAAGCGTATGGAAACACGTGCTGCCGTTATTGCCATCATTGTAAAAGACAATGAATCCGCAGGCGAAATCAATTCACTCCTTCATGAGTACTGCGATTTCGTCATCGGCCGAATGGGAATTCCTTACAGAGAAAAAGGCATCAACATCATAAGTGTTGCTGTCGATGCTCCCCAGGATACTATCTCCTCTCTGGCCGGAAAAATCGGAAGAATAAAAGGCGTCACAGCCAAAACGGTTTATTCTCCCGCCGAATAACATTGAAAACATTATAAATCATAAAAAATTCTGACGTCGAAACCTGTATTCAGCTTGAGATGAAAGTGTTTGCCAATTTCTTTTTTGATACACTCTTTCTATGTCGGAAGGGTGTTTTTTTATGGTTTAAATGATGGCTTTAACGAATAATGTAGGAAACAAAAAATGATCAAATTTGCTATTTACGGAAAAGGCGGGATCGGTAAATCCACGCTCTCATCCAATTTAAGTGCGGCCTTTGTGAAAAAAGGTCTAAAAGTAATGCAGATCGGCTGCGACCCGAAAGCAGACTCCACTTCTCTTTTATGTCCGAAGGAGAAGGTTACTTCCGTGCTTGATTTAGTCAGAAGTTCAAAACCTTTTACTTTGGAAGACATGGTAAAGATGAGCGAGTCGGGCGTTTACTGCGTAGAGGCAGGCGGTCCCGTACCTGGGCTCGGATGTGCCGGACGAGGCATTATAAATGCGCTTGAATCACTTGAAAATAAAGGTGCTTACGACTACTACAAACCCGACGTCGTAATCTATGACGTACTCGGAGACGTAGTCTGCGGCGGTTTTACGATGCCAATGAGAAAAGGCTTTGCGGAAAAAGTTTATATCGTCACATCTGGCGAAAAAATGTCCGTATACGCGGCTGCAAATATTGCCATGGCCATCGAGAATTTTAAGAAAAGAGATTACGCAAAACTCGGCGGCATTATATTAAACTGCAGAGGCGTTGAAAACGAACTTGAAAATGTTGAAACGCTCGTAAAAGATTTTGATACAAATATTTCCGCGATTATTCCCCGAAGCCCTCTTTTTGCAGAGGCCGAAAAACAGGGGAAAACAATCGTGGATCTTTTCCCCGAAAGCGATGTCTGCGAAGCCCTTTTAGGACTTGCGGATAAGATTATAAAGGATTTTGAATGTTAAAACAGATTTCACTTAATGAAAACAGAATACCCGAAGCTGTCAGAATATCCGAAATCGATTTTGACAATCCTTTTCATGACGGACTTCATTACAACCCTCCTGCCAGAGGCGTGTGGAACATAGTTCATACAGGCATGCTGATTCCCGAAGCACACCAGATTTATGTCTGTGCACAGGGGTGTCTGCGCGGCGTAATTCTTACCGCAGCGGAAATGAACCGTATGGAAAATATGTCCTGGGTGGCTCTTCGCGAGCAGGATATGTGGAACGGTGAAATGGAATCAAGAGTAATCGAAGGCTGTTCTCATATCGTCGATGAAATGAAAGAACATCCAAAATGCATCCTCGTTTATTTAAGCTGCATGCATTTGTTTGAAGGCTGTGATTTTAAAGTAATAGCTCAGGAACTTGAAAACCGTTATCCCGAAATCGACTGGGTTGACTGCTATATGACTCCGACGATGCGTAAGTCTTTCGAGCCCGACGTCATGATGAAAAAGAGTCTCTACTCTCCCGTTAAAAAAGGTGAGGTAAATGATAAATTAGTCGGTCTTATCGGATGCGACAGAGCTACGGATGAAAGCTGCGAAATTTATTCTCTTTTAGAAAAAGCCGGATATAAAATGTGGGAAATCACAAAATGCAAAACCTACGAGGATTATCTTTCTTTAGGAACCGCTTCTTTGCTTATTTCTTATCTTCCCGTGGTTGGATATGCTGCAAAGGATCTGACAAAAAGACTTGATATCCCTCATCTTCCGATAGATTTATCCTACGATGAAAAGGAAATTACAAATAACCTGAATTTATTTGCCGAATCAATCGGACTTACAGAAGAAGACGTAAAAGAAATAACTGATAAAACAAAAGAAAGAGCAAAAGAAGCTCTTTTAGAATCAAAAAATCTCATAAAAGACAAACCCATAGCAATTGATGCTACCGCAACCCCAAGACCTTTGGGACTTGCCAAGCTTTTATATGAGAACGGATTTAATGTAACTCGTATTTATACCGATGCTTTCTCAAAGAAAGAAAAAGAAGCGTTTGACGAGTTATGTAAACTCAATCCGAATATTGAAATCTTTCCTTCAATGGATCCGACAATGCTTCTCGCATCAGACGAAAACAATGAGTCAGATTCTGAATATATCTGCATCGGACAGAAAGCTGCATACTTCTGCCAGAGCAGAAAATTTGTAAATATTATCGAAGGCGGAGGAATGTACGGATTCGACGGTATTACAAACTTATGTAAACTAATAATTGATGCATACAATAACCCCAAGGATTTAAAACTGACAATCTCCCACAAGGGACTTGCCTGTGAAAGCTGCCTATGAACCAGACTGCAAGAATAATTTCAATATATGCTGCCGATACATCCGGCGTCTGCTCCGCGCTCTACGAGTACGGAGGGATGACCGTTATTCATGATGCCTCAGGCTGCAATTCGACATATACGACTCACGACGAGCCGAGATGGTACGACAAGAAAAGCATGATGTTTATTTCCGGTCTGACCGAAAAGGATGCTGTAATGGGTAATGACGACAGATTAATAAATGACCTTATTATTACTGCCAATGAATTAAAGCCCGCATTTATCGCACTCTGCGCTTCTCCTCTTCCTGCAATGATCGGAACGGATCTTGAAGCCATCGCATATGCGGTCGAATCTGAAACAGGCATTCCTTCATTTGCCGTTAAAACAAACGGAATGAATTCATATATTTACGGTGTGGCAAACGCATTCCTTGATATTGCAAAAAGATTCATAAAAGATGATACGACCGATAAATCGGACAGCTTAAGAGTCAATCTTTTAGGAATGACACCTCTGGATTTTCCGAAGAAAGAAAGTTATTTATCGCTTGTTAAGTTCATAAAAGATGCAGGCTTTGAGTCAAACGCATGCGTAGGCATGGAAACATCTCTTTCGGAAATTGAAAGTCTTGCTAACGCAGATGTTAATTTAATTGTTTCATCAAGCGGAAAGCTTCTTGCGGATTATCTTTATGATGAATACAACATCCCTTATGTCAAAGGTGTTCCTTACGGAATCGGATTTGCAGAGAAAATAAAAGAGGCTCTTGTTACAGCATCAGAAACAAAAGAAAATATCGATGCAACCTCAGATTTCAGAGAAGAAGGCAATGTGGCGATTTTAGGAGAAAGCGTAATGAGCACTTCTCTTGCCAGTGCGCTTCTTTTAGATAAAGGCATTAAGGCCAATGTACTTGAAACTGTCGGGGACGGTGATTTTGATATTTTAAAATCTTTTGATATGTCGTGTGACGACGAAAAGATTCTTGAAAACGAATTAAAGAAATATGACGTTATTATCGGCGATCCTTTGTTTAAGCCGATTTGCGCAGATAAGAAATATATAGAACTTCCTCACGAAGCATTTTCGGGAAGATGTTTTACCAAAAATGCCCCGAATTTAATTTACACTTCACTGGAAGATTTTTAGGAGTATACACATGATTAAAATAGCAATCTACGGAAAAGGCGGCATTGGTAAATCAACCGTCACATCCAATCTCTCGGCCGCACTTGCATACCTAGGAAAAAGAGTTATCCAGATAGGGTGCGATCCGAAAGCCGATTCAACCGCGAATCTTTTATCGGGAAATCCTGTATTTCCGGTAATGAATTATATGCGTGATTACGACAAAGAACCTGAATCACTCAAAGAAATTTCAAAGGTCGGTTACGGCGGAGTTTTATGTATCGAAACAGGCGGTCCGACACCCGGACTAGGATGTGCTGGACGCGGAATTATTACTACTTTCTCACTGCTTGAAGAATTAAAACTTTTTGAAACCTTCAAGCCCGACGCTGTTCTGTACGATGTACTCGGAGACGTAGTCTGCGGCGGTTTTGCGGCTCCCATCAGAGAAGGTCTTGCAAGCAAAATCATCATCGTGACATCAGGTGAAAAAATGGCTCTTTATGCAGCCAACAATATTAACAGCGCGGTTGAAAACTTTAAGGAGCGAAGCTACGCAAACGTTCGCGGTATCGTTTTAAACAGAAGAAATGTATTAAACGAGGAAGAAAAGGTTCGCGAATTTGCCACCAGCCACAACTTAGAAATAATCGCCGACATTCCGAGAAGCGATGACATCATCCGATTCGAGGACGAAGGAAAAACCGTCATTGAAGGCGACCCTAATCTTCCCGTTAGCCAAAGTTTCCTTAATCTTGCAAAACTGCTCATAAAAGAAGACGAAGCCGGAATATAATTTTTGATTTTAAGGACATAAATGAACAAAGCTTTTTTTAAGACAACTAAAGAAATAGTAGCTGAAGGATACGATAATCTCCCTGTGGAATTTGTTTCCAACAAGCACTTAATATACTCATCTCCCGCCACTTTATCCTTTAACTCTCCCGGAGCAAAAGGATACGGTGTAAAGCGCGCGGGACTCGCTGTGCCTGAATCCGTGATGCTGCTCGTATCACCTTCGTGCTGTGGCAGAAACACATCTCTTTTTAAGAGTTCTCCGGAATATAAGCATCGTTTCTTTTTCCAGCTTTTGGACGATACTGACATCGTTACCGGAAGACATTTAATGAAGATAAACGATGCATGCAGGGAGATACTCGATTCGCTCGATAAAAGACCGTCCGCAATCATGATCTGTATCACCTGCGTCGATGCTCTTTTAGGAACTGATATGGAGCGTATCTGCAGAAAAGTCACAGAGACTCATTCAATTCCCTGCGTGGCATGTTACATGTATGCATTAACCAGAGAAAAACGTCTTTCACCCATGGCTTATGTCAGAACAAGCGTCTACTCTCTTCTTGATAAAACAAAAAGAGAAAACAGAGACATGAACATAATGGGATTTTTCTCTCCCTTAAACGATAAAAGCGAACTATATTCTCTTTTAAGAAGTGCGGGTATCGAAAATATCAGAGAGCTTGCAAGGTGTGAAACTTTTGATGAATACAAAGAACTTTCGAAAGCGAATTTCAACCTTGTTTTAAATCCCGAATCAAGGCATGCGGCACAGGATATTCAAAAGCGATTAGGCATTCCTTTTATCGAAATGCTCCGCCTTTATCAGCCTGATAAAATACACAATCAGTATGCGCTGCTGGCGAATGCGCTTGGTGTAAAATTCGACGATTCCGAATACTTGGAAAACGCCAAAAAGAAAATCGCTGATTTCAAAGAGAAACACGGAGAATTAAAATTCGCTGTCGGTGAAATCCTAAACGGCGATGCAATCGAAATCGCTTTGATGCTCGTAAAAGAAGGATTCAAAGTCGAGTGCGTATTTGCAACAATCGGCGAACTTAATTACAGATTCTTAAAAGCACTGGCCGAGTTAAGTCCCGATACAAAGGTTTACTCCAATCTCTCACCGACCATGCTTATGTACGAAAATGACGATATCGACTGCTACATCGGTTCCGACTGCGCTTATTATTTTTCAGACAAGCCCGGCATTGAATGTTGTGACGATACCGAGCCTTTCGGATATCAGGCTGTGACAGACCTTTTTGATGCTTTGGATAAAGAACTTTTAAAATAGTTTGGTTTACATAATTTCAAATTTAAGGTAGTTTACATGAAGAAATTTTTAAAATATATGTCGCCCTTTGCTCCGGATCAGTCCGGCGCCTGCGGTGTCTTTTATGAGCTGGGCGGATTAATCATAATATGTGATGCCGGCGGATGCGCAGGCAATATCTGCGGATTCGACGAACCCAGATGGTTGGATAAAAAAAGTGCCGTTTTCAGTGCCGGTCTTCGTGACATGGATGCAATCATGGGAAGAGACGACAAGCTTATTCAGAAGCTCGCACTCTCATACGAACAGCTCGGCGGAAAATTTGCGCTTATAGTTTCAACTCCCGTTCCCGCAATTATCGCTACCGACTTACGTTCCCTGGAAAGAATGGGTGAGAAAAAAATCAATGTTCCCTGTATCGCCTTGGACTGCACGGGTACAGGATATTACGACAAGGGCGAAGAAAAAGCCTGGTTCCGTCTTTTTGAAACATTTGCAAAAGACAGTTTTGAAAAGGTTAAAGGCAGAGTCGGTATTATCGGAGCAACGCCTATCGAAACAGGCTATAAAGATGCTTCAAACCTCAAAGAATACCTTTCGAAAAAAGGTTATGACAATGCGGTTATTTATTCGATGGGAACCACTCTCGAAGATGTAATAAAGGCAGGTGAATGCGAGAAAAATATTGTCATTTCACTCGCCGGTTTGAAAGCCGCAAAATACTTAAACGACAAGTTCGGAATTCCTTACGAAATTGCTTATTCTTTTATACCTGAAAACATCGTAAGCGAAGCCAAGAATTATTCCGGAAAAAACATACTGATTATACACTCTCAGTTTGCCGCTAATGAACTGAGAAACACAATCGGAAACACCGACAAGATTAAATGCGCCACATGGTTTATGCAGGATAAGGAATTCGCTAAGGAAGGCGATATTCAGTTAAGCGGCGAAGACGATCTTACGGAATTACTCGAAAAAGAAAACTTTGATTTGATTATCGCAGACTCCGACGCTCTGCCCTTAATCAAAGCTACAGGCTTCAACGGCGAGTTCATCGACTATCCCGAATTCGCAGTTTCCGGCCGCTTATTAGGTTAACATAATATTGGAGACTATTTTGAATACTTGCATTATAAGAGTATACGGCATTGTGCAGGGTGTGGGATTTCGCCCGTTTGTGAGCCGTACCTGTCTTGAAAACAACATAAAAGGTACAGTTGCAAACAAAGGCTCGTATGTAGAAATACATGCACAGGGTGAAAACATTGAAGCACTTTTTGATGCACTAAATCATCGCCCGCCCAAACGTTCCGTAATACTTGAAATCATAAAAAAATATGAAGACGAAGAACCTTTTGATGCATTCACCATCATCGAGAGCGAAAAAGATCCCGGAGAGATTTTTGTCTCGCCCGATATCGCTATCTGTGACGAATGCAAAAAGGAACTCTTCACTCCCACCGATAAAAGATTCTTGCATCCTTTTATCAACTGTACCAACTGCGGTCCGAGACTTACCATCCTAGACTCGATGCCCTACGACCGCGTGCGTACTAGCATGGGTGAATTCGAAATGTGCGATTACTGCCATAACGAATACGTATCACCCTCATCCAGACGTTACGATGCACAGCCCGTATGCTGCAACGAATGCGGACCTGAATATTATCTATTGGATAAAAGCATTCTTTCCGAAGTCCCAAAAGACTCCGAAGAATCGTTCATAAAATATGCAGGCATTAAAGGCCGCGATGCAATAACCGCAGCCAGAAAAGCCATCATCGAAGGTAAAATCGTAGCGGTAAAAGGTATCGGCGGATTCCATCTTGCATGTGATGCAACCAACGAAGAAGCCGTAAAAAGACTGCGCGTACTTAAAACCAGACCTGCAAAACCTTTTGCGGTTATGATGCGTTCATTCGAAACTGTTTTAAAATACTGTGAAGTAAAAAAAGAACAGGAAGAACTTTTATGCGGTCATCAGAAACCTATTGTTCTTTTAACCAAAAAAGATGACTGCAATGAGCTTGCCGAATCACTCGCGCCCGGAAATCCAACGCTTGGTGTAATGCTTCCGTATGCGCCGATTCAGCTGCTTTTATTTGACTACAACGACGATTTTTCAATTCCTGATGCTTTGGTAATGACATCAGGAAATGCATCAGGCGCACCCATTTGCAGAACCGACTCCGATGCATTAAACGAAATATCGTCATATGCGGATTATATACTTTCAAACAACCGTAAAATAAGACTTCGTTGCGACGATACTGTCACCGACTTTTTCGAAGAAAAGCCTTACATGATTCGAAGATCGCGCGGATTTGCTCCACTTCCCGTAATGGTTTCATCAAAAGAAAAAGGCCATGTCCTTGCAATCGGCGGCGAACTTAAAAACACCTTCTGCATAGCAAAAGATTCAATGCTTTATCCTTCCGCATACATCGGAGATATGGAAGATCTTCGTTCAGTCGAGGCATTAAAAGCATCGATTACCAGAATGGAAACCCTGCTTGAAGCAGAGCCCACTCTCGCCGTATGCGACCTGCATCCTTTGTACCACACCACAGAGGTCGCAGAAACGCTTAATTTGCCCCTTATTAAGGTCCAGCACCATTACGCGCATATTTTATCATGTATGGCAGAAAACAATTATCTCGATGACGTTATCGGTGTTTCTTTTGACGGTACAGGGTATGGTACTGACGGCACCATCTGGGGCGGCGAAATACTTAAGTGCAGCATCCATGATTTCGAAAGAATAACAAGTGTTGCTCCATTTATCCAGTCAGGCGGTGATATTTCCGCAAAAGAAGGCTGGCGGATCGCAGCAAGCATTCTTCGGGACAACGCAGATAACGGAAAAGAAATCGCACTTAAATTAAACCTCTGCAGCGAAGGCGAATTCAATCTTCTCTCGCAGATGGCTTCGAAAAACATTAACAGCGTAAAATCCACCTCTGCCGGAAGAATCTTTGATGCGGTAAGTGCAATATTAAACATTAAACGCTCTTCCACTTTTGAAGGCGAAGCATCGACATCGTTAATGTTTGCCGCACTGAAGTATGAAAAAGAAAACCCTGCCATATCTTTTATGAGCGATATTGAGCTCATAAAAGACAATGTTTTAAACACCAATGAATTTGTTTTAAATATCGCTGAAAGGTATTTAAACGGCGAAAGCAAAGAAAAGTTGGCTTACTATTTCCATGATGCACTCTCTTCGATGATAGTTAAGCAGTGCGTTCTGTCTTCGGATAAAACAGGCATAAAAACCGTCGCTTTAAGCGGTGGTGTTTATCAGAATATTTTGTTGCTTAAATTAACAAAAGAAAAACTTAAAAAAGAAAACCTTAATGTCATCCATCACAGCATTATTCCGCCCAATGACGGCGGCATAGCTTTGGGACAGGCATTATACGGACTTTATCATTTAAACAATAATTAACGGAGGATAAAAAAATGTGTGTAGGTTTACCTGCAAGAGTAGTCAGTGTTAACGACGGTACCGCCATCATCGATGCCAACGGCGCCAAAAGAGATGTTCGCGCCGAGCTTCTCGACGACCTTGAACCCGGCGATTACGTAATGGTTCACGCCGGCGTTGCGATTGCAAAAATCAGTTCGGACGACGAAGAAGAAGGAAACGAAGTACTCGGACTTCTTAATATCTCATAAAAGAAGGAAAAGCTATGAACGAAATAATTGAAAAATCCCGCGAAATAATCACTTCATATGACGGACCCAAAGTCCGCATCATGGAAGTTTGCGGAACTCATACTCATGAAATATTCAGACTCGGAATACGTTCTCTTTTACCCGAGAACATCGATCTTATCTCCGGCCCCGGATGCCCCGTATGCGTTACTCCGGTAGGCTTTATCGATGAAGCATTATATCTTGCACTCGAGAAAAACTGCCTCATTACAACATTCGGGGACCTCATAAAAGTTCCCGGCACCGAAATGAACTTGGCAGGTGCAAGAGCAAAAGGCGGAAATATAAGACCGGTATACTCTCCCGATGATGCGGTTGAAATCGCAAGAGAAAATCCCGACGAACAGGTTGTATTTTTATCAGTCGGATTTGAGACCACTACTCCGTCATCATGTCTTGCTGTAAAAAAAGCAAAAAAACTCGGACTTAATAACTTTTCGATACTGACTGCAAATAAATCAATGCCCAACGCTTATCTTAAATTAAAAGGAAGCGCGGACGCATTTATCTACCCCGGTCATGTAAATGCCATTACAGGAAATGCCGTATGTAAAAAACTTAAAGATGATGGCGTATCGGGTGTAGTTGCAGGATTTACCGCAACAGAACTAATGACCGCTTTGGCAGTTACAATTGAAATGTTAAAGAAAGGCGAACCGTTCTTCGTAAACTGCTACCCCAGAGTCGTAAAAGACGAAGGAAGCATTTCTGCTCAGAAACTCATGGATGAAGTAATGGAGCTTTGCGATACTGAATGGCGCGGCCTTGGAATGATTGAAAAATCAGGAATGAAATTAAGAAGTGAATATTCCGATTTTGATGCAAGAATAAAATTCAATATGCCACACATTGAAGGAAAACCCAATCCGGGCTGCAGATGCGGCGAAGTTTTACAGGGTCACTGTAAACCTTCAGACTGTCCTTTATTCGGAAAAGTCTGCACTCCTCTTCATGCTGTGGGAGCATGTATGGTATCCGACGAAGGAGCCTGCTCTGCTTACTATCAGTACAATCAGTTTTAATAAATTGATTAACATAATCTGTTAACATATTTAGTTTACATAATTTTGAAAGGTGCAAAGAAAATGGAAAACGTTATTACACTTGCCCATGGTTCAGGAAGTATTCAAACCAACGAACTGATCAACGGAATATTTAAATCAAATTTTGATAACCCGGATCTTACCGCAGACGATGCTGCAGTACTCTCTCTCGATGAAGGTAAGATTGCAATGTCTACAGACGGCTTTATAGTTTCCCCCTACGAATTTCCCGGCGGAAACATCGGTAAACTTGCAATCTGCGGAACCGTTAATGATATAGCATGTATGGGAGCAAAGCCTAAATATCTTACTTGTTCCTATATTATCGAAGAAGGCTTCCCTATTGAAGAACTCGAAAAGATAGCAAAATCGATGGGTGATACCGCAAGAAAAGCAGGCGTACAGATTGTTGCGGGCGACACTAAAGTTGCAGGCAAAGGTCAGGTTGATAAAATCTTTATCACAACCACAGGTGTCGGAAATATCGTTGAAGGTGTTAATACTTCAGGTGCTTTTGCAAAGCCCGGCGATAAGATTATCGTAACAGGCGATATTGGAAGACACGGCTGTACCATTCTTCTTGCAAGAAACGAATTTAATATTGATGCTGATATAACCAGTGACTGCGCACCTTTATGGAGCAATATAGAAGCTGTTTTGAACGAAACAAAAGATATTCATGTAATAAGAGATGCAACAAGAGGCGGTGTAGGAACCGTTCTTTATGAAATCGCTCATCAGAGTAACGTCGGTATTTCTCTTGAAAGTGAAAAGATTCCTGTAGATCCCGGAGTCCGCGGTGTATGTTCTATGCTTGGACTCGAGCCTTTATACCTTGCATGTGAAGGAAGACTTGTATTCTTCGTTCCCGCATCCGAGGCAGACAAAGTACTTAATGCTTTAAAGGCTTGCGAGAACTCCGAAAAAGCTGCAATCATCGGCGAAGTTACAGAGGATAATGTCGGAAAAGTAATATTAAATACCGCAGTCGGAGCAAAAACTCTTCTCTCCCGTCCAAGCGGCGAACTTCTTCCCAGAATCTGTTAATTAAATTAACTTCCTTTAATTCGAGTATTATGAGGAATAATAGTTTTCACTTAAAAAAGCCCGGTATCGCCGGGCTCTTTTAGTCTGTTAGAAATGTATTATTTTTTTGATATCTTTATTTCTTTCGAGATTCTTTTATGCGGTCGGCAGCGCGCGATAAGGCAATCATGGTACCTGTCGGACGGTAACGCCTTTCCTTGTAATTATATTCACATATAACCGATTTCAATTCATCATAAAAGATGTTTATTGAATTATCGTGACTTCCTTCCTTTGCTTTTACAATGTCCTCAAGAAGTGCTTTTTTTAGATCATTTTCAATATATCTTCCTCTTAAGGCTTCGATAAGCATGGGGAGAAATTTTCTGTTTTTAAGCATTTCGCCGTACAGAGGATGTGTCATGAATTCGTTCATGCTCTTTAGAGTCAGAACAGTCTTGTCGGGAAGCCACGGGTCCTCGGCGTAAGCCTTTTTGACAAGTCCGACAAAAAACTCAAGATCGTCTCTTTCCTTCCTCTTCCTGTCAGCCTCTGCTTTGTCTTCGGGCTCTTTTTCCTCGGGCATGATACTTAAAATATCTGCCCAGAAGGCCTCTTCGGCTTCATCATCCGACTCTATTTCTTCGGCTGTTTTGTCAATGGCATCAACAAATTCACGGATTATATCAAATCCTGCATCAGATGTATCCAAAGTTTCATCTGTGTTCTCTTCTTCGTTAATGCTCTTTTCCAGATCATCCCAGAAACGATAAAAAGAATAATTATCTTTTGACAGAAAAGATTCAATTGAGATATCCGCTTCCTTATCCAGTTCTTCTGCCTTTTGACCTTTTACGTGATAATATGCATTCTTCTCTTTAGGCGTATCAAGTATTTCCGAAAAAGCGATCTGAGCCAGTTCCTCCATACCTTTTTCGTCATTAAGAATTTCTGTCAGGCTCTTGAATGCATTGTGGACTTTTTTCCATTCCTCAGGACTTTCTTCGGGATGATATTTAGCCGACATTTTGGAGTAAGCTTTTCGAATCGCTTTCAAGTCAGTTGTGGGCGCCAGGCCAAGGATTTCAAAAAGACTTTCAAACTCATTCTTCATCATTCTTATGATCCTCTTCCCAGCGTTTGAAGGATTCGTCGGTCTCCTTGGTTTCCTCATCGAGCCACGAATCGTCGTACTCGTAATTTTCGAACAGATTTTTAAGTATCGTCATCTCTATGTTAAGAAAATACATTTTAAGGTATTTTCTGAGCTTTATAGCCTCGTATCTGTCCTCGGCGAGCTTGCTCTCGAAGAAAAGTATTTTCTTGGAAATCTCACGTTTAATATTATCGGGACACTGCACAAATAGTTTCTTGCCCCATTCGATGATTCTTAAGTTTTCCTCGTCCTCGTAAGACACCAGTTTAAGACCTTTAAGCTGCTCGACTTTTGTCTTAATCGTCTCTTCGTCCAGTCCGAGTTCGTTGTCAACAAAGAGTTCTTCCTGCGTCATCTCAAGGTCGGGAATATCTACATTCACAATGAGAAAGCCGTTCAAATCATAGGTGAACGTAATATATGTAAGCATCCCTTCTTTGCCAAGCCCGTGCAAGTTTACCTCGAAGCTGCCTATCTGTCTGTTTTCCTCGGCATACATTTCCTCGCCCTGGAAAATATCCACTTTTATGATGCCCTGCCCGTCATAAAGCACTGTATACGGATGTGTTCTCGATGCAGGAAGCGCGGTATTACGGGGTATGATAAAAGAAGAAAGCGGCTTTTCGGGATTGGTGTAATTCACAGTCGATATTCCGAGTGAAAAAGGCGCAACATCGGTTAAAATCACGTCTTTTACATCCTCGTCTCTCTCTTTGATGCCGGCATAAACGCCCATTCCGAGAGCGACAATTTTATCAGGATCGTATACGTAGAGCTTGTCTTTTTTCAGAATGTGCTTTAAATACTGCTGCACGATGGGCATTTTGCCCGAGCCGCCGACTACGATTACTTCGTCGATATCTTCGGGTTTGTTGCCCGAATCTCTTAATACGTTTTGAATCGGAACATATATTTTCTTGAATATCGGTGCCGAAAGAGCGGCGAATTCCTTCATCGTAAGGGACATAATGCCCTTGTAGCCCTTTGCATTGACCTTGACACTCGCTTCTTTTTTCTCGCTTAATTTCCTCTTAAGCGCTTCGGCATCCTCAAGGATAATATTGAAATCCTGCGGTTTAATCTGAGCCGGATCCTTATCCAGGCTCTTTATATGGTTAACCGCAATTGCCTTATCAAAATCGATACCGCCGAGCATATTGTCTCCACTGACGGAAATAATCTCAACGACATTTTCAAAGGTTTCAAGCAGTGACACATCCAGCGTACCGCCTCCAAAGTCAAATACAAGGAGCTTATGGTTGTCAAAATCTCCGCTTAATTCACGGCCTTTTTCGGTGTTTTTAAGATACCCTAAGGCTGCTGCCGACGGCTCGTTAATGATACGATTGACCGTAAGTCCTGCGAGTTCTCCTGCGAGTTTGGTGGCTTTTCTGGCTTTATCGTCAAAGTAAGCCGGGACGCTGATGACAGCCTCCGTCACTTCTTCTTTTAGGTATCTCTCCGCGTCCGCCTTGAGGTTTTTTAAGATAAAAGAAGAAAGCTCTGCTGCCGTGAACTTATTCTTAAGAAGAGTTTTCCTGCCCATATTACGCTTAAAAGAAGCGATAGTATCGTCGGGGGCGGTGATAAGTCTTTCTTTGGCCGCCTTGCCGACTATCACTTCTTCGCCGTCAAAACTCACAACGCTGGGCGTAAGAAAATCACCGTATGCATTGGGTATGCATACGGCTTTTCCGTCTTCCCAGACAGTCACAAGACTGTTTGTGGTTCCTAAATCAATTCCGATTATTTTGGACATATTTCTCTCCGGTAAAGTTAATAATCAGGGCTTAAAAGATTAGCAGATCTTCTTAGTCGGATCATATGTAGCTTTTCCGAACGCAAGAATCGGAAATGTGATTAAATAAAAGAAAATGGATAATATCGCAAATCCCGTTCCTTTTCCAAAGGTCTTACATATGCCTACAATATATGCTATCAATGCAACAAAGTTTAAAAACGGGATAAAGATAAATATGAAAAACATAATATTATTGTTGCATGCAATCTCTGACATTACCCAGAAATTATATACAGGAATAATGCTTGCCCATCCGGGTTTCCCTGCTTTAACAAATATCTTCCACAGGCTGACAATCAATAATGTGCATACCGCTATCAGCACTACGCTGTATACTATCCAGAAAATTATAAAAAAGATTGATGCGCCTCCTGCAAATAAAACCGCTAAAGCGTCTGATGAATTGCTGTTTGACATATTCTTCTCCTTAATAAAATATAACTACTCATACCAATCGCTGCCGGGTTCTTTAGCTTTGCAATCAGGATCTGAGCACTCTCTCCAATGGTGTATTGTACCATTTTCGTCTTCGGATTTATCTACATAAGTATGCGGTTCAAATCCAAGACTGTGTGCCTCAATCTGGTCACCACACCTTGTACATTTATTGCGTGCCATGCCAGTTGAGTGACATGTTGGTTCAGGCTCATTTACCCATTTATAATCATGTCCTAAAGCACCTAATACCACATCCCTGTGAGCAGAACAATTCTTACAATCCTGATAACTCATTCCGTCATCAACACAGGTGGGATTAGCCCTCTTCGATTCTTCCCATTCATGACCTGGGGCAGTTATAGTTTCTTTTGCAACATTTCCACAGACCGAACATGTATGTTCTCTTTCACCGTTCTCGGTGCATGTTGCCGCTTTAGTTGTATTCCAAGCTCCATATGAGTGCTGTCCTGTTGCCGGTATTATGGTATTCTCGTTTTGTTTTGCATGACAATCGGAACATTCCTGATGCTTTATGCCTGTAGCACCGCAGGTTGCAGCTTTATCAATTACATCTACCCAAGTATGCGTATGTGCAGGCTGAGGATTACTTGCTGTCTGTCCGCCGCCATTGTTATTCTGCTCTCCGCCGTTATTTGCCTGAGTGTTTGTGTTATTGTTATCCTTGGCGTTATCTTTATTATCCTTGGCAGTATCTTTGTTATCTTTATTATCCTTGGTATCTTTTGCGTCTTTATCCTTGCCGTCTTTGGTATCCTTGGCATCCTTATCCTTCGAATCCTTGTCGGCGTCTTTATCTGCATCTTTATCGGCGTCGGCATCTTTGTCGGCGTCTTTGTCTTTATCAGTATCTTTTTCGGCAACCTGGGCCTTTTCTTTTTCTTCAGCCTCAGCTATAGCTTTTTCTTCTGCTTCTTTTGCAGCCTTTTCAAGCTCTTCGCTTTTCTTAAGCAGTTCGATAAGTCTGGGAACAGCAGCTACCGGAAGGCTCTTGTAATCAAGCAGCCATACTTCTGTCTGATCATCTGAGATAACAAACTCCGAGAAATCATCGCCACCTCTGATAAGTGCGCTCTGACCTGCATAAAACTCTTTTTCTACACCGTTATAATCTCCGGTTAATGTCTTTAACTGTGCAAGAACAACACCGCTTTCAACTTCAAGCAGTGTATAGGTGTATCCGTCATCACCTTCATAAACGGTCATTCTGAATCTTGTGCCTCTTACAGACATGGTAGAGTTCGGCGTGTCAACCTGATATACGTCTCCATCACCGAGTTTGGCTGTAAGAACGTTTAATTCCGAACCTTTATCAAGAACAATCTTTAACTTGTTGCCCTGCTTTGATGAAGCAGATTCAAGTTTGAAATGCGTGTTCTCGTCGGCATAAACATACTTATCGTTGTTCAGACATAAAGTAAGTTCGGACTCCTGCATTACGCTTACGTCGTCTCCGTCAAAAAGACGCTGGCCTTTATATGCCTGTCCGTTGTTTTTCTGACCGATTATATTTACAATTCCTTTTACATCAGCTACGGAAATACTTCTGTAATTGTTATTGTTAATAATCAGCAACACTGCAATAACAATTGCCGCAACCGCTGCAGCCGCAACGCCTGCCATTGTTATTTTGCCTTTTGTGGTTTTTAAAAATTTTTTCATTGTCCCTCCAAAATGTCCTACGCTTACATTTCATTGAGTTCCGAATTCATTGTTTTAAAAGAGTTGTCGTCCAAGAGTTCAAGCAGTACTTTTACTACTTCAGGGTCGAACTGTTTGCCCGCTCCCTCTTTTAATTCATTTATTATCTTTTCGGCCGGATAAGCTTTTCTGTAGCAACGATCGGAATTCATTGCATCAAAAGAATCCGCCACATTGATAATCCTGGCAACCAACGGAATATTCTCTCCTGAAATACCTTCGGGATAGCCTTTTCCGTCATATCTTTCATGATGATATTTTGCACCTTCGACTATACTGGGAACCGAGCTGAAATCTTTTAGGATCATGGCTCCGTTGGTTGTATGTGTTTCAATCACTCTTCTTTCTTCATCGGTCAAAGCGCCCGGTTTGTTTAGAATAGAATCGGGAATATTTATTTTTCCGACATCATGAAGAAGGGCTATATAGTAAATGTTATATAAATCATCCTTTTCAAAGCCCATTCTTTCCGCAATCTTTTTGGTATAAAATGCAACTCTGATTGAATGACCTCTTGTATAACGGTCTTTTGCATCGATAAAATTGGTAAACGTCTTCATCGACTGAATGATAATCTTCTGGTCACGCTCAGCTCTTAATCTGTACTGATGATCCTTTATAGCAAGACCGAAATTGATGGATGCAAATACTATTAAAATAAAAGTCAGTGCCCATAAAAGATAATAAAGCGGATAATCTCTTAAATGAGCTTCGGGTACACCTTTTAATACAAAATCCGTTATTTCTTCATCGGAATTGGAAAAAAGAATAAAACCGAAGGTAATGTTTCCTTTCGATTCGATAACATCGTTATATCCCTGATTCGGAGTATTATAAATCGTTATGGTTCCGTCATCATTTTCATAAAATGAAATATTCCATGAATCGTTTATCTTTGCATTGTTGGGAAGTTTTAACGTCACAGACCAGTCTTTCAGAACATTGTATGTATTGTTGGTAAGAACCGCATCATACTGATTGGCATGAAATCCGCTGTCATTCCAGCTCTTTGCAATGGGCATGGATATATACATATCTTCGTGACCTTTTACTTCACCGGACTGAACACATTCTATCTCCGGAATCGTTTTGATTTTAATCACGAGATATAAAAAGCCTGATGCAATTATTAAAAGCATTACCGCGCCAATAATAATCGAAATTTTTCGACTCTTTGACATAAGTTTTCCCCTATAAACTAGTAACACAATCACATACATAGTTATTTTATCATAAAATAAAAGAAAAATACATTTTTTTATAAAGAATAGCTCACCCCTTTTTATTGACTTTTAGGCAATAGGGCTTTACACTATTAAAGGTAAATTTTTCTTGAAAAGAGGTTATTTAATGGAACGTATTTACATTGAAAATGTTAAGGATTACGCAGACAAAGAAGTCTCTCTTGCAGGTTTCGTAGACAACTACAGAGACGGCAAGGCAATGGCTTTCCTTGTTCTTAAAGATATCACGGGCAGAGTTCAGGTAACCATCGAAAAAGAACTCCATCCCGACTGGGAAGAAACCTTAAGCAAGATTACTCCCGATACAGTTGTAAGAGTTACCGGTAAAGTGCTTTTAAGTGATTTCGTAAAACTCGGCGGAGTTGAAATCATTCCTTCAGCCATCGAAATCGAATCTGTTGCAAGCGCACTTCCCATTGCGAGAGAATATATTCCCGCTACCAAGAAAAAAGCAGCTGTTGAGCGTTCTTCTATAGATCAGAGAATTGAATACAGATGGATTGATCTTCGTACAGAAAGAAACCAGCTTATGTTCAAGGCTCAGACAACTCTTACCGCTGCTCTTCGTGAATTCTTGCTTCAGAAAGAGTTTATCGAAATTCACACACCCAAGCTTATTGCAGCAGCATCGGAGTCAGGTGCGGATGTATTCAGACTTGATTACTTCCCCAACTACAACCTTCCAAACGCTTATCTTGCACAGAGCCCTCAGTTCTACAAACAGATGGCTATGGCTTCAGGTTTCGAAAAGATTTTTGAAGTAGGTCCTGTTTTCAGAGCAGAGAAATCTTTTACAAGCAAGCATGCTACCGAATTCACATGTTTCGACCTTGAATTTTCTTACATCAACGGATGTGAAGATGTAATGAAAATGGAGGAAGATTTAATTACATATGCACTTACAAAAGTTAAGGAAAAATACGGCGATAAGATCAAAGAACTCTTCTCAACCGAAGAATTTGATGCAGAAGTAATCGTACCCACTACTCCTTTCCCCAGAGTAAAGCTTGCAGATCTTTATGATGCACTCGAAAAAGAATACGGCTACACTGTTCCCGATTCGGAAAAAGGCGATCTTACAACTGACGCAGAGCGTTTAAGCTATCAGTGGGTTAAGAAACATTACGGCCACGAATTCCTCTTCATCACAGATTACAGCGCAGAAAAGAGAGCTTTCTATCACATGCGTGACGAAAAGGGCGTTCCCCAGGGTTACGACCTTATCTGGAGAGGCGTAGAAATCACAACAGGCGCTCAGCGTGAGCACAGATATGATGTATTAAAGGCTCAGGCTGACGAAAAGGGACTTACCGAAGACGTTAAATTCTACCTTGAATTCTTCAAATACGGCTGTCCTCCTCACGGCGGATTCGGCCTCGGAATCGACAGACTTACAATGCTTCTTTTAGGACTCAACATAAAAGAAGCAATGTTCCTCTTCAGAGGTCCTTCACATCTGACACCTTAATTTACTTGTTTTCATATACAACTAAAATAAGCAGAGAAATAATTCTCTGCTTATTTTTATTCTGCTTTATTAAGTAACACTACTGTTTCGCAATGATAAGTGCTTGGGAATAAATCCGTTAAGCACATTTTTACCAGTCTGTAGCCTTTATCATAAAAGAATGAAATATCTCTTGCCAGGCTTGAAGGTTTACACGATACGTATACGATTCTTTTAACACCGTAGTTTAATATCTTTTCCAAAGCCTTCGGATTGATTCCGTCACGGGGCGGATCGAGTATTATATAGTCAGGAAGCGTTTCGATATCGTCCAGGCACTTTAAAACGTCTCCTGCGATGAAATCGCAGTTATCTATACCGTTTCTCTTTGCGCTTATCTTCGCAGCTTCTACGGCCTCCTCAACGATTTCCACGCCTATGGTTTTACTTGTTGCTTCTGAAACCAGCTGTGCTATCGTACCGGTTCCTGTATATAAATCATACACAACCGGTTTTCCTTCAACACCGCTTAAAAGATATTCCTTAACTTTAGAATATAATAATTCAGCCGCAAGCGAATTGTTCTGGAAGAAAGAAAAAGGAGAAATCTTAAACTTAAGTCCAAGCAGCTCTTCTTCAAAATAATCCTTTCCGTAAAGAATCGTGCTTCCTTCGTCTATAACCGCATCGGCGAGAGAATCATTTTTTATATGCAGAATACCTGCATATTTACCTTTCGTTTCAATGCCTAATAATTCATTCTTCCACTCTTCAAGAATACTGTCCCACTCTTCTTTTGAATACTTATTACTCCACTGTGAAGAAGTTACAAGGAACACAAGTATTTCGCCGGATTTTCTGCCCTTTCTCACGCACAAATGACGAAGCACGCCTTCATGTTTCATCTTGTGATAATAGGGAATATTTAACCTCGTAAAATAATCAAAAGTGGTTTTAAGAATCCTTCTATAATCTTCATCCACTATTCTGCAGTAAAAAGTATTAACAACATCGTAAGTGCTGTTTCTTTTATGCATTCCAAGCGCTAAAGGCCCGTTCTTATATTCGTCTCCGAACGAAAACTCCATTTTGTTTCTGTACTCGCTCTCGTCGGGGCTTCCCAAAATTCCTTCGTATGCATTATCTACATCCAAAGCATTCTCCCCCAAGGACTTCTTTAACATATCGACAATCTGCTTTTCTTTTATTTTTAACTGGCTTTCGTAAGGAAATGTCTGATATGTGCATCCGCCGCACTCTTTATAATGCGGACAGGGCTCTGCAGTTTCTTCGGGCGCTCTCTCGATTACCTCTTCAAGTCTTGCCTCCAAAAGCCCGTGTTTCTTTTTATTTACGGTACCTTTTACCTTCTGTCCGAGAATAGCGTTCTTAATCTTAATGTCATATGTTCCGTTCTCGTCAGAAACCACCACATGTCCGACATTTGGAAAATCATATTTTGTTACGTAGCCTTCAAAACTGTCGCCTTTTTTCATGCCAAAATCCTTAATGAGTTTTTATTTATAACAATCGAAATTTCGCCGACACAAAATGCCGACGAAATTTCTTAAACATCACAAAAATAATTATTTAATGATCTTCCATGTATACGTTGTAATAATTTCCTACACCGTACTCGGGTTCCTGATTCATGGAGAAGATTAAAACGATGGTGTAAACCCAGGGTACAAAAATACTGATAATTGAAATCGGAAGTGCAAGTTCCTTGCTTCTGAAAGTAACCAGCATATCGTATTTTTTACGCCATGCCATCGCAATAAGAACGATTGGTAAAAGAAGATCCAAAAGCTGTCCTACTGCAGGAACCACATTCAAAGCAACGATGATACTGGTACCGAACAATGAAAGTACAAGGAAAACAATACCCATGTAATTACGTTTCTTAGTCTTTATAAGAAGGTTGAATTCCCTTCGCGGCAGGACGAATTCCAGATACGTCTGGGCAAACGGAATAAACCCAAGCCATGGATATTTGTATCCTGCTTTTTTTGCAAGTTTATAGAGTGCTATGGCAGGGAGAAGATATTCCAGGATTAGCATAATAACTCCGAATATGGATGAAATTATTGCTCCTATAATTCCCAGAATCCAGATACTTATTCCGAGCATTCCCGCAATAGCGGCGAATATTCCGTATATGGAAAATGCCGAATTGTTCGCGGAATTAAGTCCGGTTTCAATATTGGATAACGCATCATTAATACCGCTTCCGCTTAAAAGTAAAAATTCCATTATTTAACCTCCTGAAGCTTATTCGTCAAAGGAATCGGCTTCTGTTATTTCTTCAATTGTTTCTGTGGCGGATTCATTGCTCTCTTTCACATAGATGGGGTTGTGTTTCATTCCGGGATTTCCGCCGCCTTCTGAAAGCGCCATAGCCCATAAATCTCTGCCAACAGTGTTGTTCTGATTGAACCAATTCAAACCTATTAAACCGATCATAACAAATCCTCCTTTCGATTTAAACATTTCCTTTTCTTTTCTTATATGATTTTTTTATCCAGGTACTCTTTCATTACGATTGCCGCTTCATAGTCTGCCGTGCAGTTAAGCCTTGCAACGATCGCTCCGTTTTTTATGATGTTTTCGACGATATCAAACTGCATATCCAGCGCTTTTGCATCCCACGAAGGAGATATAATTCTCTGCTGTACGAGCAGCTGTTTTTCGTCTTCCGGCAAATCTTCAACGAAGTTTTTCTGATTCCTCTTAAGTAAAATCACTCCGCCCAGCTTATATGTATTAACATCGAATGTATTGCTGGTTCCGCACCACGGAAGTCCGTATACTACAGGCTTTCCGTCCTTACATCCTAAAAGATTTAAATCGCCGTTTACAATCTCTGTTTCAAAAAGTTCTTTCCAAAGTCCTGCGTGTGTGGATTTTCCGGTTCCCGAAGGTGCCGAGAAAAGCCAAACGCTGTTTTTATAAAGTATTGAAGCCGAATGTATTGCAACTATGCCTTTTAAGAGTGCTTTGTAAAGAAATACGGTTCTTATCGCATGGAACAAAAGTTCTTTTTCCGCTTCATCAAAATCTTTGTATGTATAAAACCTTGCAAAGTTTCCTTTTTTGCTTAAATGACATTCGATAATCTTTTCCGATTCCGGAAATCTTAGGATGTATCTGTCATCACATTCAGTGGTTTCGACCGCAGCGTTTATTACGATTTCTTTTCCGGACAAACTTTCGGGAGTTTCATTTACAATTTCTATTCTTAAATCGTCAGCTCCGTCGCTTTTGATTGCAAATGCATCAAATTTATCCGTAAGGCATTCGCCCTCACCGTAAAAACCGATTTTTATGTTTGCTATTCCGACTGATTTTATGAAATCAATATTTTTATAAGGTACAAATCCACCGGTACCTGTAATATGTATATCCGGCTTCTCAAAATCCTTATCCTTAGCTGTCATTCCGAGAGAATCAAGAAGCTTTATAAACTCATCCGTTCCTGCAGCGATTTCATCTTTTTCATCATCGGAAGCTTCGTAATGCTTAAAGCATTTCTCGTTAAGTTCTTCAATCGAAAGATCTTCTTTTATGCATTCCCAGATAAATGCTCCGGTTTCATTTATTTTTACGCCCCTTTTATGATCTGCGACCATCTGGCCGACAGGTAAAATATAGGGGATATCTGCTATTCTCTTTAAGTAAAAAGAATCGTTTCTAAGCATAAATTCCTCGCTTCTTTATTTGCAATAATTATAGCATTGCATCACTAAAAATGCTACAATGTCATTAGTCTTAAACAAGCCTTTAATTGGCTTAATTGGGTAAAATAATAATGGACAATAATCTTTCGGAGAAAATTAAAATTACAGATCTGTTAAGTGAAGGAAAAAGCGTTCAGCTGCATCCGCAGGGATACAGTATGTACCCTCTTATTGTGCCTGAAAGGGATGAAGTTATTATCTCGCCCTTAAAAGATCATAAAATAAAAAGAGGCGACGTTCTTTTGTACAGAAGGAAAAACGATAAGCTTATTCTTCATCGCGTGTATAAGATAAAGGACGATAAAGTATATTTTGTCGGCGATAACGAATCCGTTGTCGAAGGACCTCTTGATATCTCACAGGTTCACGGTATTATGAATGCCTTTTATCATAAGGGCAAAAAGATTAAAGCAAATAATTTCTTTTACTTTCTTTCATGGCAGTTATGGCTTTTCTTGCTGCCTTTCAGAAAGCCCATCGGAGAATTAATTCACAAAGCAAAATCATAAAAAAATAGCACCTCATAAAAGAGGTGCTTTTAAATTATCAAATTACAGACTTAAGAAAAAGTTGCTTATAAGAATGACTATCATACATACAGGGCAGACGGCTAAAATCATAACCTTATACAAGCCCTTGGCACCGAATTTCTTCTCTCCGTATAAAACTTCGTCTTCCACGAATTTAGTTTTTACGAAATATCCGATCAGTACGCATGTAAGAAGCGATACAATGGGCATAATCACGTTGTTAGAAATGAAATCGTAGAAGTCGAGGAACTGATATCCGAATATCTTAACTTTATCCCAGATGCTGTAGCCGAATACCGAGGTGAGGCCGATTACAATTACAAAGGCAAAGCAAATAATTGTTCCCATGACTCTGTTAAGTTTAAATCTCTCACATACAATGGAAACTATGGTCTCCAGAAGAGAAATCGATGAAGTCAGGGCTGCAAGCGCAACCAAAGCAAAGAAAAATGTTCCTACTATCTGACCGCCCTTCATGGTTTCAAACACGTTTGGGAGTGTTACGAACATGAGGCTCGGACCTGCATTTAAAGCTTCCGAATTACCGCCGCTGAATGCAAATACCGCAGGAACGATAATCATACCGGCAAGGAATGCAACCGCAGTATCAAATATCTCAATCTGTCTTACGGAGCCCTCAAGCGAGTCCTCTTTTCTCATATATGAGCCGTATGTAACCATAATACCCATGGCAAGCGACATTGAATAGAAAAGCTGTCCCATGGCTGCTATAAGGGTCTTTAAAAACATCGTAAAAGTAAAGCCTTTAAAGTTTGGAAGAACATAATATTTCAGTCCGTCCAAAGCTCCCGGAATAGTCATTGTGTAAATGGCTATACCTACTATCAGAACAAGAAGGATAGGCATCAGGATCTTACTTATAAGTTCAATACCCTTCTGCACTCCGAGAACAACTACAAGCGCAGTAATAAGTGCAAATATAACAAAGAATAACGTGGGCTGAAACCATGTGCCGATAAAACCGGTAAAGAAATCTCCTTCATCTGCAGCGGTTTTTCCGAATCCTGTCGCAAATACTGTCAGATATTTAAGTACCCATCCGCCGATGACACAGTAATAAGGAGTAATGATAAAAGGAACGAGAGCTGCGATTACTCCAAGGAAAGAGAATCTTTTATCAGCCTCTTTATATGCTCCGATAACGGATTTTCCGGTCTTTCGTCCCAAGGCGATTTCGGTAATCATCAAAGAAAAACCGAACGTTACAGCCAATATTATGTAAACTAAAAGAAATATACCTCCGCCGTATTTTGCAGCCAGATAAGGGAATCTCCAGATGTTTCCCAAACCTACCGCAGAGCCTGCAGCCGCAAATATAAATCCAAGTTTACTTCCAAAACCTTCTTTTTTGTTTTCCATTTCCTGTTGTCTTCCTGTCAAATAGTATTTTATGTAAACTTATTAGAATTCTCTTATAAGTTTGTCGATTTCTATATCGTCAAGAACAGTAAGTTTCTTGTCTTTTATCTCGTATACCCTGTTACAGATTGTCAAAACCGTAGGTCTGTGAGTCGTAACTATACAGGTTCTCGGATATTCATCCTTCATGATATTTTTAAGCAGTCTTCTCTCCGTCTTAACATCGAGCGCACTTGTTGCCTCGTCTAAAAGAAGTATCGGAGATTTTCTGATGATTGCTCTTGCAATCGAAAGTCTCTGTGCCTGACCTTCGGAAAATCCGCCGCCGCGTTCTTTTATCTCGCTGTTGATTCCGTCAGGGAGTTTTTCAACGAATTCCCACGCACATGCAATCTTTAGTGCATCGATTATTTCCTCGTCGGTTGCATCCGGCTTCACACTTCGCATATTGTAGGCAATTGTTCCCGAAAACAGAGTATTGCCCTGAGGAACATACGAGAACATCTTTCTGGCAGAAGGATCCAGATCAATATATTCACAGCCTTCTTTCTCTTCTGCACCGTTATAAAGCGTAGCCTGCCCTTCCTGGGTAAATATCAGCGATAAAAGAATTCGAAGCATGGTTGTCTTTCCTTCGCCCGAAGGACCTACAAGAGCAACTATCTCATGAGGATGAGCATACATTGATGCATCTTCGAATACATTTACGGTTCCTGTTTTATATTTGTATGTAATATCTGAAATCTTTAAGCTGATGCCTTCGTTTTTATATTTTTCCATAAATGCCTTTGCAGCATCATCATTTGAATAATCTTCTCTCGGCATCTCAACAATATCCATCAGACGCCCTGCTGATGTGGTAAGGCTTATGATGGACGGAATGATAGATGTCAGGCTGTTTAAAGCACCCGTGAGAGAACCCGAAAGGCCTAAGAACATTGTCATGGTACCATAAGTAATGGCTCCGCTCCAGACTCTGTAAATTCCCCATCCGTATGAAGAATATGAAACTATCATTCCTACCGTTGAAAACAAAATTGATGTCCAGATTGACATTCTCTGAAATTCCATTTTCATGGAAATAAATTCTTTTTGAAGCGATTTCAGATTTTCGATATAAAGTTTTATCAGATCAAATGCTTTTATGGTCTGAATATTTGAAAATGCTTCCTGGTTAAATCCG
>JAGCVT010000079.1 GCA_017962225.1 Lachnospiraceae bacterium | reverse complement strand
CTCGGTAAGTGCCTGGTTAATCATCAATGATGTCATTTCATCATCGCAAATCGCAACCTTGAACATTTTCAATTCCCCCTTAACGATGCTTTTGCATCTTTAAAATTATACTAAAAAAACCGCCTTTTGACAAGACGGTTGCCCATTCGGGCGCTTTTTAGAAAAGCTTTTATTAATGTATGTTAAGAGTAATAATCGCTTTGGTAATTGAACTTATCAGTTCTTTGTATTCATTTAAGAAATCATTGTGGTTTGCCCTGATGAAGGTTTCATCGCCCTTTTTGCCTGCAAGTTCAAGCTGGTAAGCCTTTTCGCCGATTTCATTTGCACCGATATTACGGCAGGCTCCTTTTACGGAATGAGCAATAACCTCGTAGTTTTTCCAGTCAGAATCTTCATAGTAGGACTCAAGTCCGGCAGCAAGATTGGACGATGAAAAAGTACGCAGAATCTGTATATAAACATTTCTGTTTCCGCCACAGTTTCTGATACCTGTCTCGGGATTGATGCCTTTGATTGAGAAAAGAATATCCTCTTCTCTCTGTTCCTTTGTCTTGGCGTTGCTGGAAGGAACGGGCTTCATTTCTTCTCCGTCTACAACACGAATCTGCTTTTCAAGAGGAAGCCATCTTTTTAAGATATCGTTTAACTGATCGACATGGATGGGCTTTGAAAGATAGTCGTTCATGCCTGCATCCTTAAACTGTTTTTCCACACCTTTTATGGCGTTAGCGGTAAGCGCGATAATAGGTATTTCCTTGGCATACTGCGAGTCTAATGCCCTTATCTTCATGGTTGTTTCGACACCGTCCATAAAAGGCATCATGTGATCCATGAAAATCATATCGTAAGTCACGAGATGTTCGTCTATTCTGTTAAATGCTTCGGAGCCGTTATCAATAGTTGTGGCTTCAAAGCCGAATCTTTTCATGATTTCAAAAGCAACCAGAAGGTTAACCTTGTTATCGTCTACAATCATTACACGTGCAGTAGGCGCCTTAAAGGAAATCTTAAATTCGTCGTTCTGTCTGACAACGATATTGTGGTCGTTTTTATAGTTCGAAGGTCTGCCGTCCTTAACTCTCTGAGGAAGCGAAAAGCTGAAAGTTGAACCGAAGTCCGGAGTACTTGTTGCCCAGATACCGCCGCCCATGAGTTCAAGCAGGTTCTTGGAAATTGCAAGTCCGAGGCCGGTACCTTCAACGTTTCTGTTCTTTCTGGTATCAATCTGTCCGAAAGCCTTAAAGAGCTTGCCCATGTTTTCTTCGGAAATACCGATACCTGTATCTTTTACCTCAACTTCGAGAACACCCTTGTCAATTCCCTGGGGAACCCAGACGATTTTTAACGTAATGCTGCCTCTGTGGGTGAAGTTTACGGCGTTGTTTAAAAGGTTGATTAAAATCTGTCTTATACGAAGTTCGTCACCGATCATGATACGCGGGATATTCGGATTAATCTCAGTTATCAGTCTGACGGATTTGTCTTTCAGTCTGAATTCGATGATACTTAAAACATCGTGAATAAGAGAGTTGAAATGGTACTCTTCTTCGTTAATTTCCATCTTACCGGAATCGATTTTCGAGAAGTCGAGGATTTCGTTGATGATGGAAAGAAGGCTCTCGCTGGACTTCTGAATTGTCTCGACATATTCGGTCTCTTCGTCCCCCAGTTCTCTCTCCGAAAGAAGCTGCGCCATACCGCAGATAGCGTTCATAGGAGTTCTGATTTCGTGGGACATATTTGCAAGGAAGTTGCTCTTAGCTTCGAGAGCGTTCTGCGCCTCTTCCTGTTTTTCTTCCATCTTCTGCTTGTAATTTTTTATACCGCTCGCCATAAAGACTAACGTCACCATACCGAATGCGTACAGAATCAGGTAAATGTAGTAAATCTGCGAAGGACAGACTTTATCGATTGCATCCATCTGGAAGATTGCCATTGCAACCAGAATTACAGCCGATACTATCGAATATTCAAGCATAAGTTTTCTGTCCGAATGCAGAGCAATCATTAACGCGCCGGCAAAATAAACCATGATTAACATACCGAGCGTCTGAATTTTCCATGCCATGAAATAGCTTGAAATAAGCATTGAAATGTAGAAAACCCTGATAATAATCGACTCTTTTTTGACCATTCTGAAAAGAAGCACCGTTAAAAGAATCGGAATAAAACCGATAGCGGAAAGAAGCGTTTCTTCCATTCCGAAATGGCCGAACGCATATATTACGTGTAGTACTACCACGCAGAAAAATTCGATTAAACTAAGCACCATAGTGGTGGAAAAAGGTAACATTCGCTCTCCTTTAACGTCTTACATAAAGTCTTAATTTCTCTATCGTCTCTTTGAAATTTGCAAGTGCATAATCTATTTCGTCTTTTGTGGTCAAAACCGAAAAACTGAATCTTACAGTTGAATCCAGAAGTTCCTTGTCGACACCGATTGCCTTTAATGTGGCCGAAACCGCAGGCTTGTTGGATGCGCATGCGCTGCCCGAGGAAATATAAATACCCTTTTCTTCAAGGGAATGAAGAAGCACTTCGGCTCTTACACCCTTTACGGAAGCGCTGACAATGTGGGGTGAGCCCTCATCGCCGTCTGCTCCGTTTATTGTAACGCCTTCGCATTCTGAAAGACCTTTAATCATGTATTCGCGTAGTCCTCTCATGCGTGCGGTGTCTTCGTCAAAATTATCGAATATTCTTTTGACCGCTGCGCCGAGGCCCATAATACCGCATACGTTTTCGGTACCGCTTCGCATGTTCTTCTGCTGTCCGCCGCCGAAAATAATCGGTTTAATCTTAACTTTGTAAGACACATAAAGAAAACCGATTCCCTTAGGACCATGAATTTTATGACCGCTGACGGAAAGAAGATCAATGCCCATTTTCTTGGGGATCAGCTTAATCTTTCCGTACGCCTGTACCGCATCCACATGGAAAAGGGTATTGGGATTTTTCTTTTTTATGATTTCGGAAATCTTCTCAATCGGCTCAATTGTTCCGATCTCATTGTTGACTCCCATGACTGAAACTAAAATCGTATCTTCCCTGATGGAATTCTCAAGTTCTTCAAGGTTTATAACGCCCTTTGAATCGGTTGAAAGGTATGTAATTTCATAGCCTTCTTCCTTTAAAAACTCTGCGCTCTGAAGAACCGCAGCATGCTCTATCGAAGAAGTGATGATGTGTTTTCCGCTTCTTTTATAAGCTCTGGCAATACCTATAAGCGCCATGTTGTCAGCCTCGGTACCGCCCGATGTATATATGATTTCGCTCTCGTCGCACTTGAGTGTGGAAGCGATGATTTTCGTTGTTTCTTTTATTTTCTTCTCAGCTTCAAAACCCTTTATATGCATGCTTGAAGGGTTGCCGTAATATTCGCTCATCTCCGACTTCACGGCTTCGATGACTTCATCAAAAGCTTTCGTGGTAGCCGAATTGTCAAGATAACATTCCATGACTTAAATTTCCTTTTCAGATTTCCACAAAAATAATACCATAAGAGCGCTTATTTTTCCATTAAATAAATCTAAAAAATCCCACCGGTCACCCGGTGGGATTTAGCGATTTACTTCAAGTTTATATCCGATCCAGGCCAGAACGGTCATGCCTGCTGTCTCGGTGCGAAGGATACGTCTGCCCAGAGAGATTGGTTTTATACCGGAGTTTACAGCTTCGTCGATTTCACTCTCGTCGAATCCGCCCTCTGGCCCGATAAAGACTGCAATTGTTTTGCCTTCTTTTATGGTGTCAAATACCTCTTTGGTAGTTTCCATTCCTTCGGCAAGTTCATAAGGAATAAGTTTAACGTCGGCTCTGGCAGAATCTTTGACGGCATCCCTAAAAGAAATAACCTGTCCAATAAGCGGTACATATGCACGCTTACTCTGCTTTCCTGCTGCCTCGGCAATCGCCTGCCATCTGGAAATTTTTGAAGAAGCTTTTTTATCATCAAGCTTGACCACGCATCTTTTGGAAGCCACGGGAACTATCTCGCTTACTCCGAGCTCCACGCATTTCTGGATTATCATTTCCATTTTGTCGGCTTTCGGAAGGCACTGATAGAGAATTACTTTAGAAGGTAGTTCTACGTTTGCTTCTTTTATGAAAAGAAGTTTACAGATTACTCTGTCTTCTTCAAAACTTTCAATCGCGCATCTGTACTCGTTCTCGTCTTCGCCGTTTCCGACGGAAATTTCATCACCCTCACGCATACGGAGAACATTTTTGATGTGATTAAAATCCTGTCCTTCGATGATAACAGTCTTGTCGATTATATTACTTTTATCCACAAAGAAATGATACATTTTATTCCGGCTTTCTTGCAGTTATGCTTACCCATTCGCCCTGTCTTGTGACATCGAGTACCTCGAGACCGTCACGCTTCATTACATCAAGCATAAAGCCCTCTTTTTCGTCGATAATGCCCGAGGTGATATAAATACCGCCCGGCTTCAATTGATGCAAAATAACGGGCGTTAAAACATCCAAAACGTTATGTAAAATGTTTGCAACGACTATATCGTATTTTTCATAGCCGGCCCAGTCCTGAACTTCCTTATCGCTTATGATATTACCGATAATGATTTCGAAGTCTTCGGGAGATATTCCGTTGTTCGCAAGGTTCTCTGCCGATGCATCGATTGCGCAGGGATCAAGGTCCGTTCCCTTGGCATGTTTTGCGCCGTACATAAGCGCTACGATTCCTAAGATTCCGCTGCCACATCCGACGTCGAGAATTTCGGTATTCTCGTTGACAAACTTTTTAATCTGTCTGATGCAAAGCTGTGTGGTTTCGTGCGCACCAGTACCGAATGCCGTGCCGGGATCGATATGTAAAATCTTGCCTGTATGCTCGGGATTTTCAATTTCCTCCCATGAAGGAATTACAAGAAGATCGTCGATGTAAAACTGATGGAAATACTTTTTCCAGTTGTTAATCCAGTCCAAATCCTCGGTTTCCGAAAGCATTACGCTTCCTTCGCCGATATCGGTAAAATCTCTGATTGCCTCAAGCTCGGTCTTAACGTTTTCAACTATCTCGTCAATGTTTAAACCTTCTTCGTCTTCGACAAAGAAATTAAGATATGCGATTCCGTCATCTTCTTCGCTTACAGGCGGAATATCCACAAACATCTTTTCTTTTTCAAGCGGTGTCAGAGGAATTTTATCTTCTATCTGCGCACCTTCAAGACCTATGTCTTCCATGTAGCAGATAATGATATCTTCAGCATCCGTAATAGTTTTAATTGTGATTTTGTGCCATTTCATTTCTTTTATGATCCTTTAAATTTAATCTCTGTCCGCAAGATCGATTTTTAATGTCTCAAGGTAGGGTACAAACACATCCGAATCCCTCGGAATAATATATGCGGGATTTAATTCGTCGTGTCTGAAACTCTTTCTTCCGCCTTCTTTGGCCCTCTGCCAGAATATCTTCAGATATTCGAACGGAAGGTAATAGAGTTCGTCTATCGAAGTGTAATAAATCAGAAAAAAAGCAACGCCTCCCTGCGCTTCAAAGTCCTCCATGAATTTGTACTGATGCTCGTGAATGTTTTGAAGCGCGAACGTTTCGCTCGCGCTTTCCTTAGCATCAAAGCACACAGGGATTCCCTGAACGGCGCCGATATAATCGACGGTACTTTTCTGATCAAAATATGCAAGAGTGATATGTCTGGTGCTCTGGTCGATTTCTATCGGCGTTATCGGCGTCGGTATCTTCTGAATGAGCGCCAGACCTTCATCTCTGTATTTTTCGTTTGTACGGTTTATCAGTTCCTCAAGTGCCGAACCTCTTAAACCTCTTGATTTCCAAGTTGCCATTTTTTACCTGACTTAATTAAAAGTTTTTAAGAGCCCGTGCTGTTTTAAACATCAGAACAAACTCCCATATTAATATGACAATGGCTGCTATAACAGCTACAAAAGCTCCTATCATTGCAAGTACTCTTATGACAGGAATAATCATAAGAACCAATATTGCCACGAGTCCGATAAAGAGATAAATTATTGCTTTTCTTAATGTTTCCCACGAAGATGCAACATAATTATCTACGCCGGCAAGAATGTTCATGCTGCCGTTAATAAACTCAAACAGATAAAACAGCTCTGCTATTAATGTCAGAATTCCAAGAACCGACTTAAGCAATCCGTCCGGAAGAAATTCAGACGCCGTTTCAAACACCACAACCAGAATATAGGAAATACCCGCAACTCTGAAGCAGCTTTCTTCCTTACCGAGGATAAATAAAATAACGGCAATAACGATACCGATGGCCAACGAAATAAGGCTGATTCCGCCGATAAAAACATATAATAAAGACATCGAATCAAACATAGCGTCAAAAATAGCGCCGGCAATACCGCCGATAAGCGATAACAAAAATATAACCGGTGTGCCGAGAACCGTCAGCCAGAAAAGAATGAAATAAAGTTTTCCTTCCTTGTGGCAGCGTTCTCTTTTGTCCTGCATCAGTTTTTCTTCACGTTCTCTGTCTGCAGTAATCGAATCGTAATTTGAGTAATTTTCAAACATGACATTTCCTCCTAAAATAATTAATCCCCTCACAGGAAATCTTTTTTCCTGCTATCGTAAAGTATTATATCATAAAATATATTTACTGTCAGATACCAGATTCGAACATTAGGGGAACTCAAATACACAAGGTTAGAAAATTAGGATGTACTAAATGCCCGCGAGCCCGTCACTAAAAAAGGATTGCCCCGCGCAGGACAATCCTTGAAAGCAACATTTTATTTTCGATTTGGAAGGTTATTTTATATAGGCATCACTCCTCTTTCGATATTTTAATTTTTGTGTTTATTGATTCGCGTCTGCCTCTGCTTCTGCTGCTGCTTCAGTCTCTGCCACAGCCTCTGTCACAGTTTCAGGTGCTGCAGGCACGCTTTCTTTAGCAAATATAAGGGTAACCTTAAACAAATCTCCGTCCACGTCTATTTTAAACTTTCCGTTCATGGCTTCTGTCATGGTCTTTGCAATTGCAAGGCCGAGTCCGTTTCCTTCCTGATGTCTCGATTCATCGTTTCTGG
>JAGCVT010000078.1 GCA_017962225.1 Lachnospiraceae bacterium | reverse complement strand
CTACTAAGAACGGCAGAGATTCAGAATCTAAGCGTTTAGGAGCTAAAAGAGCTGACGGTCAGTTTGTTAAGGCCGGCAATATCTTATATAGACAGCGTGGTACCAAAATTCATCCCGGTGTGAATGTAGGTATCGGCGGAGATGATACATTATATGCCAAAGTTGACGGAGTATTACGTTTCGAGCGTAAGGGTCGTGACAAGAAGCAGGCAAGTGTATATCCGGTAGAACAGTAATTATCAAACGCCTCAAGAATTAACTTGAGGCGTATTTTTTAGGAGAAATTTATGTTTGCTGACAGAGCAAAAATATACATAAGAAGCGGTAAGGGCGGAGACGGTCACGTTTCTTTCAGAAGAGAGAAATATGTTCCGGACGGCGGTCCAGACGGCGGTGACGGAGGCGACGGCGGAAGTGTTTATTTCGTGGTAGATGAAGGAATGAACACCTTGGCTGATTATCGTCATGTCAGAAAATATAAAGCTGAAGACGGCGAACCCGGCGGTAAAAGAAACTGCAAGGGTAAAAGCGGTGACGATATTTACCTTAAGGTTCCCAAAGGAACTGTAATCAAGGAGCTTAATTCAGGTAAAGTTATCGTAGATATGTCAGGAGATATCAAGGAATTTAAGATCCTTAAAGGCGGAAGAGGCGGTAACGGAAACCAGCATTACGCAACCAGTACAATGCAGGCTCCTAAATACGCTCAGCCCGGCCAGCCTGCCAGAGAACTTGATTTATATCTCGAATTAAAAGTTATTGCAGACGTCGGTCTTATCGGTTTTCCTAACGTAGGAAAATCCACTTTAATATCCAGCTGCACAAATGCCAAACCTGAGATTGCAAACTATCATTTCACAACATTATCGCCTCATTTAGGCGTGGTTGATCTTGACGGTGCATCATTTGTTATGGCGGATATACCCGGTATTATTGAAGGCGCAAGTGAAGGAGTCGGCTTAGGTTTTGACTTCTTAAGACATATAGAAAGAACTAAAGTATTTATTCATGTTGTGGATGCTTCAGGTTCCGAAGGAAGAGACCCTCTGGATGATATTGAAAAGATTCATGCTGAACTTGAAAAATACAATCCTGATCTTTTAAAAAGACCTATTGTAATTGCGGCAAACAAGATTGATATTATTAACAATGAGCCTTCGGATATAGACGATGACGGTAATTTCATTTATCCCGAAGAGCATTACAATGTACAGAGAATAAAAGACAAATATGAACCTTTGGGATTCAAAGTATTCCCTATCAGTTCTTATACAAAAGCAGGTGTAAAAGAATTGCTTTACTATGTATCAGACGTGCTTAATTCGCTTGATAAGACACCCGTTGTATTCGAACAGGAATTCGATCCCGAAATGCATATGCCGGTATCTGACGAGCCTTATACTGTTTCATTTGACCATTCGGCAAATGAATTCGTTGTAGAAGGACCGAGAATCGAAAAGATGCTTGGATATACTAATCTTGACAGCGAAAAAGGCTTTGCTTTCTTCCAGAACTTCCTTAAGGATAACGGTATTCTTGATGAACTCGAAGCTCTCGGAATTAAAGAAGGCGATACGGTAAGAATCTACGGATTCAGTTTTGAGTACTTCAAATAAAAGGAGTTATTATGACCAGCAAACAAAGAGCATATTTAAAATCTCTTGCAAATAATCTTGAACCTTTATTTATGGTTGGAAAATCAAGCCTTACGCCTGAGTTTAACGAGGCTGTAAATGAGGCTTTTAATACGCATGAACTTATAAAGTTAAGCGTTTTAAAGAATTGTCCCGACGATCCCAAGGAACTCGGAATTACAATTGCAGAAAGAACACATTCCGAATTGGTTCAGGTTATCGGCAAGAAATTTATTTTATACAAACCTTTTAAGGAAAATCCTGTAATTATTCTTCCCAAAGAGAGAAAAGAAGATTAATCTGTAGATATGAAGATATGTATTTCCGGCGGTACATTTGACCCCATTCACAACGGACATATAGAGATTGCAAAAATTGCCTTGTCTCAGTTTGACTTAGACAAGGTTATTTTCATGCCAACAGGCAATTCTTATATGAAGAACGACGTAACGCCTTCAATTCACCGTTACAACATGCTTAAACTTGCTATTGAAGGTATAGAAAAGTTTGAAATAAACGATCTTGAAATCAAAAGAGCAGGATATACATATACCAAAGATACCGTTGCATATTTTAAGGAGCATTTCCCGAATGATAAGCTTTATTTCCTTATTGGAACGGATACTCTTTTTATGATTGAAAAATGGTATGAGCCCGAGTATCTTTTTGAAAATCTTATCTTTATCGTTGCTAAAAGAGGCGATGCAGACAGTATTGCCAAAGCAAACGAATTAAAAGAAAAATATAATGCAGATATCCGTTTCATGCATAACGACGTTATAGATATTTCTTCAACAGAAATACGTGAAGAATTCGAAAACAAAAGCTATGAAGAATTTAAAAATATCTACTTTGATAAGAAGGTTTTTGAATATATAAAAGACAATCATCTTTATAAAGAAATGACTGACGCAGAAATGATTATGCTTCTTTCAAAAGAGCTTAAAGATTCAAGATTGATGCATACTTTCGGCGTTATAGATACAGCTTCGGCTCTCGCAAAAGCATATCAGGCAGACATAAAGAAATGCGAAAAAGCAGCTCTTTTACACGATTGCGCGAAATATATGCCTCTAGAAGATATGATTGCCATATGCAAGCGAAATTTCGTTGAATTAAACGACCTGGAAAAGGTAAAGGATTCACTTCTTCATGCAAAAGCAGGTGCATGTCTTGCATATGAAAAATACGGCATAAAAGATAAAGAGATTTTAGATGCGATTAAATATCATACGACGGGAAGACCCGATATGTCTTTAATCGAAAAGATTATATTTGTTTCGGATTTCATAGAGCCTGGAAGAGATTTCTCCGAAAAACTTCCGATGTACCGGATGATTGCAATGGCAGATATTAATCTAGTCTGTATGAACATCCTAAAAGATACACTTGATTATCTGGATTCGTTAAAGGCCGAAGTCGATCCTCTTACAAAAGAAACATACGATTTTTACAAAAATCTGATAAACGAAAGAAATAACAAATAAAAAAGAATACCTTTTACGAGGTATTCTTTTTTGAGAAACAAGTATAATAACATTTATTTGCAAAGTCTGAAAACACCGAAAACCTTACCCAAAATCTGAATGTTTCCGTTTACTATTATAGGATCCATGGAATCGTTTTCAGGCTTTAATTCGATATGATCCTTAAATTTATAGAATGTCTTAATGGTAGCGCTGTCTTCGAGAAGGGCAACAACCGTATCGCCGTTTGAAGCCGTATTGCACTGTTTTACAAATACATAATCTCCGTCGAAGATTCCGACATTTATCATACTGTCGCCTTTTGCCATAAGAACGAATACTTCATCGTTAGGAAGCATATCCACGGGAAGAGGGAAGTATCCTTCAATATTCTGTGTGGCAAGAATCGGTTCGCCGCATGCAACCTGGCCCACAATGGGAACAGAAGCGGTCTCGGTTCTGATGGAATTGAAAGAATCATCGATAATTTCTATACATCTGGGCTTTGCCGGATCTCTTTTTATAAGATCGTTTGCTTCAAGCTTGTTTAAATGGGCAAATATACTAGAAGTCGATGAAAGACCGGTGAATTTACACATTTCACGCACTGTGGGCGGAAAGCCTTTTTTTATGATGTTTTCTTTTATGTATTCAAGCAAAGCATAATCAGTTTCTGTAAGCTTGTTCTTTTCTCTGGACATAACATATCTCCCTAAATAAATCGAACATATTTTCTTTATCATAACATAACAGAAAAGAATTGGCAAACATATTTTCGATTTAAAACAAAAAAAGATGAGGAGTATTAATCCCCATCATTTTTATTTGTATCCGTATCATTTTCATCTTCTCTTAATTTAAAGTTCATTATAGCTTTTCTTCTGGTATCATCGGATATCGAAGCATAATGCTTTCTGGTTGTATTTACATCTTTATGGCCTAGGAAATCAGCCACAAGGTAAATATCATTTGTTTCACGGTAAAGATTCGTACCAAATGTACTACGAAGCTTGTGTGGCGTTATATGCTTTAATGTATTAAGCTTACCGGTGTATTTCGAAACCATGTTTTCCATTGCACGCACCGACATTCTTTTATTCTGCATGCTAAGGAATAATGCATCTTCATTACCCTCAACCGGAATAATTGTATTTCTTAAATCGAGATAATTGGAGAGGGCATCACAAACTTCATCACCGAAATAAATAATTGCCTCTTTTCCGCCTTTTCTTCGTACCTTAAATCTGAATTCATTCAGATCGACATCGGAAATATTTAGTCCAACGCATTCGGACACACGGATACCGGTACCGAGCATTACGGTAAGAATCGTAAAATCTCTGGTTGCGTTTCTGTCAAAAAATCTGGCTTCGCCTTTGGTAAGCTTAGCGCCGTTTTCAACCAAGTCTAGCAAATCAACAACTTCATTTACATCCAGACGGATGATTTCTTTTTCATGAAGTTTAGGCATCGGAACTAAATCCGCAGGATTGGTTTTTATGAGTTCATTTACAAAATAATAATGATAAAAACTCTTTAGTGAAGCAAGTTTCCTTGCTTTGCCGCGTTCATCGTTGGTATAAACCTTACCGTCTTTTTCGTGGTAAGACAAATATTCCATATAAAAGAGAATGTCGTTTCTGGTTATTTCATCAAGAATCTCCATTTTATAATCGTGAATCGGATAGTTAAATTTATCATCCGAATCATGCAGATATTCAAAGAAGACAATCAAATCATAAGCATAAGCAATTTTGGTTCTGGAAGAAATAACATCATTCTTACCGATGAAATAATCAGCACAAAAAGAAGGGAGTCTTTTTAAAAGTTCCCTTAATTTAAGCACGTTTTTCGCTTTTAAACTTTCATGGTAATTTAATGATTTCTTTTCCATTAAGATTCTTTTTTCCAGCCTTTTATATTTGAATTCCGAATAGCAGTGAAAATACGTTCCCTGACGCCCGGAGCCTCGTCGTTTATTTCTTTTATGAGGTCTTTTGCATACTGCCTTTTGGTAAAGCCGTCAACGGGACAGGGTGATTTTAAAACCGGTATATTATTTGCTTTTACAAATCCGATAATGTCTGCTTCTTTCATATAAATGAAAGGTCTTATAACGGTTACGCCGGTTCTGTCGAGGAACGTGACGGGAGAGAAGGTGTTCTGCCTGCCTTCATATATAAGTGACATCATATATGTCTCTACAACATCGTCCTGATGATGTGCGTAAGCAATCTTGGTAATTCCGCGGTCTTTAAGGTAATTATACATTGCGCCTTTTCTCATTTTGGCACATAAAGAACAGGGATTTTCTTCTTTTCTGACATTAAAAACGATATCGGAAATATCCGATTCAACGATTACATATTCGACTTCAAGTTCATCGCAAAACTTTTTTATATCATCAAAATTTACGTTTTTAAAGCCTAAATCACAGGTGATGGCGATGAGAGAGTAGTTCTTAGGGTAAAACCTTCTCATACCGGCAAGAGAATGCAATAATGCCAGAGAATCTTTGCCTCCCGAAATACCCACAGCAATTACATCGCCTTCATTTATCATATTGTAGTCATCAACCGCTTTACGCGTTTTTGACATTATCTGCTGAAGTTTCATTTTTCAACCTTTTATATCTGTTTTTTACCATATTGATTATATCATATTTATATAGAATTATAATAATTTATGGTTTATAATTTTATTGTATTTATATTAAATAACAAGAGGGTATAATGGCTAAAAATATAGTAAAATTGATAGTTTCTCTGGCTATAGGTGCATTTTGCGGAATTCTCTGCGGATTTATCTTAGCGATTGTAAAAATTGCTGCTCCGCAATATTACGATCTTACATGGTCAATTATGAAAATCCTGTTATGGGTATTTACCGGTATTGTCTTTATAGTTGCTTTCATTTATGTCGGAATTGCAACCATAAAAGAATTTAATTTCATGAAGCTGTTTAACAATGAATTAATGTATAACGGACTTACAGAAACCGTTTACAATGCAGCTTCCAAAAGAAAAAATAATTATAAGAAAAATAAAGCCAGTGTCGGATATGTCGGAAGTGTAAACATGATGATTAATTACCTGGCGATGGAAGACAGGTACGACGAAGCGGAAGAGCTGCTTCAGGAATTTGATTTTATCGAATTAAAAGACAAGATGAAAATTGAATCCAATAATCCGATGAGAAGTAATATGGCAACATATTTCGGGCTTTTGGATACTGCAATAAGCTTTTATGCTGAAAAAGAGTATGCAGAAAAAGTCGAAGAATTATATTCGATTTTTATTCCTTTATTTAATCAGTGCATTGCCAAATATGATTACTTAACCAATGTTTTGTATGAGACAAAGCTTAAATATCTTCTATACAAAAAAGAATTTAACGAGGCTGATTCAATCCTTGATATCTTAAAATCAAACGAGCCGGTTTTATACCATGCATTTTTGCTCGACAAGTATAAAGCCGCGCATGAAACAGATAAGGAACTTATTGAAAAAACATATAACGATGCACTGGCTGAAGCCGAAAAATCAACTTCAAAAGGTTTCTACAAACAGGCTTTAAAAAAGAAAAGAGACGAAATAATTAAAGAATTGGTGGAAGAGGAACAGGCATGAAATTCAAATGGGATAAAAAATATTTATACTGGGGTGTAACCGCACTTGTTGTTCTGGCAATTGTGGTATTGTTTAATTTCCTGTTAAACAACAATCTGGCCATCAGAAACGCAATTACCAAACTTGTTAAAATATTGCTGCCGATTATTTTAGGATTTGTATTTGCATTTTTGGTTAATCCTTTAATGAAATGGTTTGAAGAATCGGTATTTTCGATATTCGACAAACAAGCTCCCAACAGAAGACTTTTGCCTAAATGGAAAAAGAATTTATACAGAATTCTGGCTATGGTTTTCTCTTATCTGGTTATTCTCGTTTTAACCGCATGTTTCGTTGTGGCCGTTATTCCTCAGATAAGTGAAAGTATTGTAAATATTTCGATTTTATTCCCTAAATACAAAGATAACTTCATGGTATGGTTTGACCAGCTTACACGCAAATATCCTGAAATCTATAAATATTTAGGCAACTACATAAAAGAAAACGAAGAAATTATCGATAACTGGACTGATACAACACTTGTTCCGTGGTTAACAACCCTGGCTTCGAAATCATCAGTTTATCTTTTAACTTTCTTTAAAGCCTTAAAAGATATCGTTATCGGATTTATCGTTTCAATTTATGTTTTATCAAAAAAGGAACTTTTCAAAGGCCAGGCGAAGAAAATCGTTTATTCAGTTTTCAATGTTAAAAATGGTAACGTAGTCATTAAAAACGTTCGTATGGCCTCAGATAAGTTTTCGGGCTTCATAATCGGTAAAATAGTCGATTCAATGATAATCGGCGTTTTATGCTTTATAGGATGCTCGATAATCGGTATCGAATATCCGGTTTTGCTTGCATTAATTATCGGCGTAACAAATATTATTCCTTTTTTCGGACCGATTATAGGTGCAATTCCGTGTCTTTTACTGTTACTTGTAATTAATCCCGTACATGCACTGTATTTCCTTATTTTCGTCGTTATTCTGCAGCAGCTGGACGGTAATTTTATCGGCCCCAAGATTCTTGGTTCATCCACAGGAATTTCGAGTTTCTGGGTTATTTTTGCAATAACGATATTCGGCGGTTTTTGGGGAATTCCCGGTATGATTATCGGCGTACCTTTAATGGCTGTAATTTATACATTAATTCAGTCGACGCTTGATATTACGCTCAGAAACAAAGAATTATCACGTGATACAAATGATTATATTTATCTTGATCATATCGATAATGAAAATAAAGAATTTATTGAACGTGAATTAACCAGCGTAATACTTGCAAAGAAAAAAGAAGAGAAAAAGAGATTGGCAGAAGAGAAGAAGAAAGCAAGAGAGTTAAAGAATCAGGCAAAAGCATCTAAAAACGAGAAATCTGAAGTAAAAAATGAAAAAGAGCCTGAAAACGAAGAAAAAAGCGAATAAAATGTAATTTTTTTACGATATTAAGACCAATAAAGGGAAATTTTATGTTTTATGATCCGAATTACAAGCTTAATTAAAATTTAAAATATGGACGATAATAATTGGCGAATTCCGAACGAGGAAGAAAAGAAACATATATTATCATGGATAAATAAATACAAAAATGATTTTTGCGTACCTGCCTTAAGTTTTTCTTTTGGCATGCTGATATTATTTAGTATTTTATTATTTGTTTTTAGAGAAATTGAATACTTAATTGTAATTGCAATACCGATTATTCCTATGTGCATTATTTCAATGATTGTATTATTTGCCTGGAAAGAATTAAAGAAATTGGTATCTGAAGGAAATTATATGATAACGGATGCCAAAGTAATTGATTTTACATTAAGAGGACGCTTAATAAAAGTATCGTATTTTGAAAACAATGAACATAAATCTAAAGAATTAACCCGTTTTTTTCGTTATATCAACACCGGCCTCAAAGGATATATTGTTAACTTAACATATACTAAAAGTAAGAAAATAATCAGTTTAATAGGAAATTTATTATTTATTCCGGAATATAAAGTTACCAAAAAATATAAAAATAAAAATACAGTCATTTAAGACTGTATTTTTTAATTTTTATAAATATCAAAAAAATAAGTGTAATAAATTAAAATATTTTGAAGCAGTAGATTAATATTACAAAACTAAAGCCATACAAAATCTTTACTGTATATATTATAATTTAACGCAGCAGTTGAGCCGCCAGATATACACTAAAACCACTCTTTTTGTGCTCAACTCTGCGTTAAATTATTCTTTTGCGAATAGTTGGATGTAATCTTCTATGAGCTTAACAGCACCGTCAATACCTGTTTTTGCAGAGTTTATACAAAGATCATATGACGATGCACGGCCCCATTTCGAGTCTGAATAATAATTATAATAGCTTGCACGGGCTCGATCTTTTTTATCAATCAGTCCGTTTAAGTTATTTTCAGACATTTCGGGTTTTTCTGCAGCGATTCTTTTAAGACGGAAGTCTTTATCTGCATAAATGAAGATTGAAATGAGATTTTCGTTATCTTTTAGGATATAATCCGCACATCTTCCTACAATTACGCATGAACCTTCACTTGCTATATTTTTAACGGTTTCGTACTGTGCTAAGAAGATTTTCTGTCCATAAGGCATATCCGTTACGGAACCTCTGTTGAAATTGATTGAATAAGGATCTGTTACAAGGTTATAAAGAAAACTGGATGTGGGCTTTTCGTCATGTTCCATGATTATTTCTTTGCAAAGCCCTGATTCCTTTGATACACGGTCAATAAGAGCATTATCATAGAATTTGACGCCTAACTTCTCTGCCAGTTTCTCTCCTATCTCATGTCCGCCTGAACCGTATTGTCTTCCGATAGAAATGATGAAATCTTTCATATGTAATCCCCTCATAATAGATTTTTCATTTATCCCATGTTTCTATTTAAATTATACTATATTATCGCTTAAAATAACAGTTTTTCTATTTATCCAGTATCTTAAGCAGGCGTTCAAATTCAGGATTTAAAGGCGCATCGAATTCTACATATTCATTCTTCGCAGGATGCATAAATCCGATGGTTTTAGCGTGTAAAACCTGGCCTTCAACACCGAATTTGTTCTTAGGTGAGCCGTAAACAGTATCTCCTAAAAGAGGATGATTCAAATAGCTCATAGAAACCCTTATCTGATGCGTTCTGCCGGTTTCCAGCGTGAATTCAACAAGAGAATACCCGTCAAATTCTTTTAAAACTTTATAATGAGTTATTGCTTTCTTTCCATGCAGTGAATCACATACGCCCATTTTTTTACGGTCATTTTTATCTCTGTCGATATAAATATCAACGGTTCCTTCAGACTCTTTGAGTCTTCCGTTAATTATCCCAAGATAAACTCTTTTAATGGAATGTACTTTTAACTGATCTGCAATATTTCTGTGAGCAAAATCATTTTTACAGATAATTAATGAGCCTGAGGTATCTTTATCTATTCTGTGCACGATTCCGGGCCTTAAAACGCCGTTAATGCCCGATAATGCATCTTTACAGTGAAACAACAATGCATTTACAAGTGTACCGTTCAAATGTCCGCATGCAGGATGAACAACCATTCCCTTGGGCTTATTTACAATAAGAAAATCATCATCTTCATAGATAATATCCAAAGGTATGTCTTCGGGCAGAATTTCCAGCGGCAAAGGCTCCGGAACATTTAAATCAATTTCATCATCTTCTTTTAACTTATATGATGATTTAGAGCAGATTTTGCCGTTTACGGTAATATTTCCTTCTTTTATGAGCTTCTGGATATAAGTTCTGGACGCATCTTTATAGACGTTGCTTAAAAATACGTCAATTCTGTCTTCGTTATCGTCTGCTATGAATTTATAGGTCGTAAAATCGCTCATTTATTCCTTTTCCCAGGACTTTTCGTCATAGGTAATCTCTTCAAATGCAGATAAAATAATATCATCGCCCGGAAGGCTTGTTTCAATGCCTTTGCCGAGTTTGCATAAAAGCTTTGTATTTCCTTCACAATTCTTAATATGTTTCTTGTAAATATCAAATAAATCTTTCGCTTTGCATTTGCACTGCGAAATCATTACTTTGTAAGGTACAAGCAGGTCTCTGATTTCCAGATATTCTTCGTTTGAAATCAAATCGCTCTTAAAAGAAACAAATGCGAGCAGAACCAGGCTTAACGAAACACAGTCAGCTTCTGTGAACTTGCCTGTTTCTTTTAATACCTCATAAAAGATATTGTCCGCAAAATAAAGCTCCCTCTCTTCTGCTTCATCATACGCCTTTTTATGTACGTTTAAGGCTTCCTTGATAAAATGTTCAAGTGTCTCCTCATCCTGCGCTATAAGCTCATAATTATTGTTCTCAAGCCACAAAAAGAACTTCGCTTTGTATAATGCGCCAAGTCTTAATGCATGTGACATTAAAGTAATGTAATCTTTGGGATCTGCACCCTTAATATTTGCTACGTTTAAATCTTTAAAAGCTTCTTTTGAAATCATTAATGTAATCCTTCTATATATAAAAATTGAGTATGGATGTTAATCTCCATACTCGCGCGCCAGCCGCATGCTGCGAAGCAGCAAATTTCCTTATGCGGCTGTGCGCATAAAAAGGGCAGGGATATTCCCTGCCCATATTATTTTTAAATTAATTACAGCATGCTGTCAGCTTCGTCGTCCTCTTCTCTCTTATCTCCTACTATTCCTACTTCTGCAGGACAGATAAGGAAAATGAATTCAGAGATTTTCTGCATTGAACCGTCAATTGCATATACGCTGCCGGCTGTAAAGTCGATAAGTCTCTGTCCGACTGCCTTATTAACCTTTGATAAATCAAGGATAACTGCTCTTCCGTTTAATAAAGTATCAGCAATTTCGTATGAATCGTTGTCAAAAGAACTTGCAATGATATTGCAAATTTCAAAACTGCTTGAACCTGAACCGCTGTTTTTGTTTGAAGATCTCTTAAGCAATGATGAAAAACCTCCCGATTTCTTCTTACCTTCATCTTTATCGTCGTCAAATACATCCATTACGCTGCTAACCACTTTGAATTCCTCCTAAACATAATTTCTGGCACCAAAGATTGCGGTTCCGACTCTGACAAAATCAGCACCTTCTTCAATTGCTACCGTGTAATCACAAGTCATTCCCATTGACAGAAAAAACCTGTTTTTATTATACAATCCTTTATCTTTAAGGTCAACCATTAAAGAACGCAATTGCACAAAATATTGACGGTTTTCTTCGGCATTTTCAACATATGGCGCACTCGTCATCAGGCCCAAAACTTCAATTCCTTCAATTTTTTTTATTTCTTTGAAATTCTCTTCGAGATTCTCACAAGTAAAGCCAAACTTCGTATCTTCTTCAGCAACATTAACTTCCAAAAGAATTTTAGCGGTAATATTTCTTTTATGAGCTTCTTTTCCTATAGCCTGAGCCAGGTGTAACGAATCCACAGAATGAATCATGTATACCTTATCAATAATATACTTAATCTTATTGGTCTGAAGATGTCCGATCATATGCCAGCGGATATCGTCAGGAAGCGAATTCATTTTTTCGCTTAATTCCTGAACATAGTTCTCGCCAAAATCCCTGTAGCCTGCATCATATAATTCCTGTATCATTTCTGCAGGCTTGGTTTTACTGACGGCAATCAGAGTAACATCTTCTCTGTTTCTGTTACTTTTATTAACCGAAGAATCAATATTCTTTTCAACATCTTTAATATTATCAATTAATTCGCTCATTATAATCCTTCTGGTTTCTTCTGCAAAATCACTCATAAATATATTCGTTGTCTTTTACTTTGGACGCATCGAGAGCTATGTAATCGTAAGGCTTAATCATCGTGTACTGAGGATCGATTATTATATATTCCTCGTTTTCGTAAAGTTTCTTAATATTTTTAAAATCAGCGTAACCCTGATTTATCTTATAAACTCCTAAAAGAGTCGCTGTCCGGTTTATTGTATATGATGTGACCTCATCTGCTCCGTAAACAGTATTACCGAGTTTGACCACGCTTCCGTCGACATAGTATTCTCCGCCATCGGTTCTGTAAACATTAAGTTCTGTGGTTACATATGTTTTAGTGCCGTCTTCAAGATATTTATCAAGTTTAACGCATACCGTATTGGTTGTATCGTTAAAATCAAAAGCTACAGTATCGGGAATGAGAAGGAATTCTTTCTCAACGACAGAACTTTTCGGAATCTTATAACCCGAATTTTCATTCATGTAAATTTCAAAATCAATGAATCTGTTATTCAAATAATCTGCAACGGAAACATTAAAAGTAACAACACAGATCTTCTCTATCGAAGTGTTCTTACCGGGTGCGATTGCATCGATTATTTTAACTTTTCCCTTTAAGGATTCCTGGTTCTTTAAGAACTTAACTCTCATTTCTTTGCCGTCAAATTCTTTAGCCTTCTCCTCTTCTATCGGAAAAACAAGCTGCCATGTGTTGGATGTTACAAGCTTATAAGCAAAATCGCCTTCCTGAACGATTTCGTTATTAGCTATCATATGACGCGAATATTCGCGGTCTTTGGCGAAATACGATGAATTGATGTCTTCAAGCTTAACATCCTCATAATCATCATAATAATAAACTACATAGCCTGTCTTGGCATTCTCGGCGCCGTCAGCGCAGTAATACTTGTTAACATTCGTACCGTTTAAGCTCATTGAGGAAATCTTGTTTAAGATATATAAATTGGACATCTTAAGACTGATGCTGTCCAGATCGTCCTTAAAATCATAAACATCAACAAAATCCTTTGGAGTGTATTCTTTCGAAAACTTAACGATTTCGCTCTTAATCTCAACCAGATCATCCTGTGAGAGCGTACTAGCATCACCGGTCTGATTGGTCATCATTTCCTTAATCTTGCCCGAGCCGTCAATAGAATAAACAAGATCGTTATGAGAAGCCTTTTCGCCTTCTTTTAAATAGAAATTATAATAACCCGAACTCTTTGCGTAATAAATTTTTTCTTCGCGTAAAATAAGTCCGGTATATGAATTCTGTTCGCTTAAAGCGCCTTCTTTTACCTGATATGTGGAAATGTTCTTGGAATTAAGATATTTGTAACCGTTGTAGATAAGATAAGCAGCTATTAAAACTATGAAAGCATAAAAAATAATCCTGAAAGAAATGATGTTTCTTTTAGGAAAGAACAGAAGGCCTTTTTTAGGCGAAGATTCTTCGTTGTTTTTCTTCGAACTCTTCGCTTTGGAATCATTCTTTTTGGGCTGATTCTCAGGCTGTATCCCTCTTCTTTTGTTATTGCCTTCGTTGTTAAAATCGAATCTGCTCTGCATTGTACTTTTCGTATATAAAGCCCCGGAAAAACCGAGGCTTTAATATAAACTTGAAATTATTATCTATTTTATAATGCTTCCATAACCTTATCTTTAAGAGATTCGGGAATATCCCCGTCAGTTGTGGAAATAGCTGCATAAATGTCTATTCCGAAATTTTTGCTCAATTCATCGAGCTGAGTAATGATGTTTTCCAATTCATCTATCGAAGTATGCGACAATGCTAAGAAATTGTCGAAATAAAGTTCCTGAATATCGTGATCGCCGGAAATAATTCCGAGAAGAAAACCTATAAACATATCACCTGATGATATATTGTATTCCGAAGCATTAATGAGTCTTATTTTGTTGTTCAGTTCATACATATGCTTGGTTGATGTATCAAGATATACGATGTTTCCTAAAATCTCCTTTACCTGAGAGTTTACTTTTTCGAGCAAAAATTTGGATTTGCCCTTTCCGTTCTTGCCTGTTATTAAATTGACCATTGTAACACACCTCCGATTGGAAATATTATAGTTTAGTGCATGTTAATATTATAGTTGATTTCAGTATAAAAAACAAGACGATAGACTTAATTCGCACTCGAAATAAGTGTATCCATATCAGCATATAAAGTATCGTAATCCTCGCTCTTTAAAATGCATGCAATATAAGGATTTTCCTCTGAATCCTTAAAATAAAGGATTAGGCATTTGCCTGCTGCTTCGGTGGTTCCGGTTTTGCCTCCGATAACCGTAAATCCGGCGGGAACTTCCCTTGATTCGTTAAGATAAAGATTGGTAGATTTAAGCTCAATAGTCTTAATACTTCCGTCAGCCTTTGTATACGAGGTTGTATAACCGCTCTGGTTGACGATTTTTAAGAATTTTTCGTTCTTTATAAGCTCATTTAATATAAGATAAAGATCGTAAACGGTCGAGGCATGGCCCTCTTCGGTTAAACCATGAGGATTTACAAAGTTTGTATGCGTAGCTCCGAGACTCTCCGCTTCTTCCTTCATTAATCTTATAAACTCCGTATATCCGCCGTCACAGTTTACGGCCAGAAGATTTGCCACATCATTGGCAGAGAAAAGAAGAAGGATATTAAGCGACTGCTCGACGGTCAATTTATCTCCCGGTTCCAAACCGAGTTTCTGGGCTCCGGGCTCTGTAACCGCACACTCCTCGGTAAATGTAAGAGTTTTACTCAAATCATAATGTTTTAATACAACAAGCGCCGTAAGAAGCTTGGTAATACTTGCGGGAGTCAGCTCTTCATACATATTCTGTCCGTAAATAACGGATTTTGAATTAATGTCAAAAAGACCTGCTGCATAAGACGCCTCAACTGCCACAGGATCATAGTTTCCGTCGTCAATGCACAAATCCTTTGCAAAAGTATTCGATTCAAGATAAAGAGTATTTGCGTTTGATACGGCAAGAGTGGGCGATGCCGAATTTCTTTCAAAAGCATAAGGAATGTTGTCCTTTTTGCAGGCACACAAAAAAGACAACATCAGAATAGTTATTATAGAAAAAGTATATTTATTTATACATTTCACGCCACTCTAAATCTCCTCTGTCAAGTGATTTGATAAGAAGTTCCGCGCTGGCTAAATTAGTGGCCAAAGGAATATTGTGTACATCACAAAGATGTATAACATTGTTCAGATCAGGCTCATGCGACTTGGGTGTCAAAGGATCTCTTAAGAAAATAACAAGGTCGATCTGATTGTGCTCAATCTGAGCTCCGATCTGCTGTTCGCCGCCTAAATGTCCTGCCAGAAACTTATGTACATTGAGGTTTGTTACCTCTTCAATAAGTCTTCCGGTGGTTCCGGTAGCATACAGTTCATTTTTGCAAAGTATCCCCCGATATGCTATGCAAAAATTCTGCATCAGTTTCTTTTTTGCATCATGTGCAATGAGTGCAATGTTCATAGTTTTTACCCCATATATTTTGCTTAAAATTTTTAGTCGTTGTTAAATTTTCTCTGCTTCTGAAGGCGGACATTCATAACAAATCCCATACCGACATAAATAACAAGCAAAGAAGTCAGTCCGTAACTTACAAACGGAAGCGGAATACCCGTATTAGGAAAAAGTCCCGTAGTTACGCAGATATTAATTGTGCTCTGGAACCCTATATAGGCTCCCATTCCCCCGGCAATTATCCTGCCGGGCAAATCCGCGGCTTTAAAGGCCACTATAAAGCATTCTATCGAAATCAGCATGAGGAGAATAATAATTGTCGCAGATCCGACAAATCCAAGCTCCTCTCCTGCTATAGTAAAGATAAAGTCTGTCTGAGGCTCGGAAATAAAGTTACCTTTTTTAACCGAATTGACACCTGTATTGTTTAAGCCCTTGCCTGTAAGCTGACCGGAGCCGATCGCCATGATGGAGTTTTGCTGCTGGAAAGCTTCCTCAAGTTCGTATTCATCGGGATGAAGCCATGCCAGAATTCTTAACTGCTGATACTGTTCTATCAGTCCGTCATCACCGTTTTTACCGACCAGTGCGGAATCAGGCTGAATCAGCAGGAGAAATACAATAATAAATGCCGGAATTCCGACCGCAGCCAATGCAATGAAATATCGGTAATTTATTTCTCCGAGGAACAATATGCTTAAGAATATTAAAGCAAATACAATTGTGGTAGATAAGTCAGGCTCTTTAAATATAAGTGCCATTGGAGGCGCAGCCAGTATAACCATGATTAAAATCATGTACCACTGATTGATTCGCTCCTTAAACTTCATTATAAACTGTGCAAAAAACAGAATCAACAAAATTTTTGCCGCTTCGGAGGGCTGGAATCTGATACCAAAGAGGGTAAACCATCTCTTTGCACCAAGCGAAATATTACCTTTTATGAGCACCGCCACTAGCAGGCCAATCATCAGAAAATAATAGGCAGGCCATATTTTAAGCCATATATGATAGTCAATAAAAGACAGAATAATCATAATGGCAAGTCCTGCGATAAATCCCATCAGCTGTTTTCTGGTATTTTCAGGCTGAGCGGAATTTACAAGCAAGATTCCAATGATTGTAATAATGCAAAGATACAATATTAACTTAAAATCGTAGTCTTTAAACTTATAATTCTTAAACATATTAATCTCCGGCCTGGCCGTTATTTATAGGTGTGTTAGCTTCACCGTTTAACAATTCATCCTGATCGTAAATGCCGTAATAATATGCATATACGTCTTTTGCAACCTGCGCAGCGTTATTGGAATCATAACCGTTCATGATTCGAACAGTTACTGATATTTCAGGGTTTGCATAAGGTGCATATGATATAAACAAAGCGTGGCAGGCTTCGTTCCATGCTTCCTGTGCGGTACCTGTTTTACCTGCAACTTCAAGATCGTAATCAAAATATGCCTTATGTTCTACTACTTCTCTCATACCTCTCTGAAGAGTATTCCATATGGACTGGTCAAGTGTAATGTAATTTCTTACTGCTGCGGAATTATCAAGATAAAGCTCGCCGTTCGAATCATAGATTTTATCAATCAGCGTGTAATTGTAAACGGTACCTTTGTTTGCAACAGCAGTTACATATCTGGAAAGACCGACTGTGGTATATGCATGAGTGCCCTGACCGATCATCGAGGGAACAGGTAAGTCATCAGACACATTAGGCTCCGATTCCGCTATTTCAACGCCTGATTTTTCCGAAAGACCAAACATATCGGCATAAGTATACATTCTTTGAATTCCATACTTCGGATTATAAACACCGTTGTCGTTGGCGAGTCTGTAACCAACCTCATAAAAGAAACAGTTACAGGAATTTGCAATACCGCCCTCAACGTTAAGGTTGCCGTGAGCACCGGGTGAAATCCAGCATTTATGAACCACGCCGGTTAATTTATCAAAATATCCTTTACACTGAATAGTGGAACCTAAATCAATTACGCCTTCTTCAAGACCCGCAACGGAAGAAACAAGCTTAAATGTTGAACCCGGAGCACTTCTGTACTGTGTAGCGTAGTTCCACAAAGGTCTCGAATAATCGTTATTTAATGCAGCAAGATAATAATTGTCCGAATTGGCAAGTCTGTTGTTATCGTACGAAGGATACGAAACAAGAGCCAGAACATCTCCTGTATTTACATCTGTTACGACGCAGGAGCCGGAACAGGGCTCTAATGCAAGCTGAGCAGGAGTAATCTTTAATTCTTTTATGAGGTCAGTCATAAAAACATATGCTGATATTCTGCCCTGCTTAAGTGCAGCAACCTTATCGCCCGGAACATCAATTAAGTTCTGATCGTAAAGAATAATACAGAGCTGTCTGCCGGAAATATAATTGCCGGAGATCATGTATTTGTATATTTTCTTTGAAAATTCCTTGTTGTTTCTGAGTTTTTCAAGTGTAATGTCGACAATCTTGTCATAAATCTCCTGAGTATCTGAATACTTCGTACTCATATTAAGATTATTGACGTTAATCCAGTTCATATTGATGCAGTATGTCAGATAATCTTTAAGAGAAATAGTCTCATCCGTCGTCCATGCGATATACATTTCATCTTCAGAATCTATAAGCTCTTTATCAAGGATTTTTACATTATCGGACATCAGATAATTTACAATGTAACTCTGATAAATCTGATATTCCTTCGGAAGATTTCTGTAAGCTTTGGGATTATCCTCATAAAGCTCATTTCTTATTTCGTCAAAAACATCGTTTTGTCTGGCAATAAATGCATCATATACTTCTTTTTCGGTCTCGGAAGCATAAGGCTTTGATATATGATTTAAGTCGATTACATTGTTGTTTATTAGCTGAAAATATACGTCGTCAATCGGAATTTTGATATCGGCCTGTTTGGTATTTTCAGTCATGGTAAATTCTTTTATGTTATCGATTTTAGATACCAAGATACCTGCGATTCTCTGTTCCAGGAGGTCGTAAATGGCAATCTGCAGATCCCTGTCTATGGTTAAATAAATATCGTTACCGGTCTTCTCTTCTTTAGTCTTTGTGGAATCAAGCACCTTGCCGAGAACGTCTACATAAACGGTTTCTTTGCCTTTAACACCCTTTAAATAGGCTTCCTGTGAATATTCGATACCGGTTTTTCCGACATAATCGTTTAAAGTATAATCAGAATTCTCTTCCAGAGAATAAAGATCGTATTCTTCCTGTGAAATCATACCGGTGTAACCGATAATCTGTGAAAAATAGAAAGGATCGTTATATCTTCTGACTGAATTCTGGCTGACGGTAACGCCGGGAAGCGTATCTTCATGCTCCAAAATACTTGCAACGGATTTTTCGGAAATATCCTTGGCAATCGTGGTACCCATGTATTTCTGATATCCGGTTAAAGATAACGCATATCTGACGGATACGATTCTTACCGTCTCTTCTTTTGTATAACCGCCGCCGACTACAAAGGATTCTTTATCATTCGGGTTTTCGTAATAACCGATGGCATATTTTTTTCTGTCACAGAAATAATTGATTACGTCTTCGGGTGTTGAATTCTTTTCCTGATAAGTTAAATCCTGTGTTTTAGCATGACCGTAAATATCGGCTAAAAATCTTAAGAGCTGTGTGCCTTCAACGCTGAATGCATATTCATCGTTATCATTCACGTAAACCTTAAAATCCATGTTAAAATCATCGCCGTTTTTGTTTAAAATCTTATACACCTCATAAATGGTGTTATTTAGAGCCATATTCTTGCCTTTTCCGGACTCGATGACGTCTTCGAAGTTAACGTCATAAGAAAGAACATTATAAGCAAGAAGATATCCGTTACGGTCGTAAATATTGCCTCTGATACCGTCTATGGATTTTTCCCGGATGATTTTAAGTTCGTAGTTATTAACGTATTCTTCGCCTTTTATGATCTGAAGATTGAAAATTCTGACAATAAGAATAACACCGACCGCAATAAACAGGCAGATCGGCAAAAGAAGACGCGATTTTAAAAAACTCTTTAATTCTTCTCTGAAACGTTCAAACATTTATGAACTCTCCGCGTTTTTCTTTTTGAATACATAAGCTTCGATTACCCAGAGCAGGGGATAAATGATAACGGCTACAAGTACCGTATAAACCACTTCGGGTAAAATAATGTTCAAAAAATAAAATCCGAATTCAAACCTGCTTCTTAACAAAAACAGGAAGAAATATGTAACAAAGCAGCATACAAGATCACTGCTTATAATCATAATTGCAGGAATTTTAAGGTCTTTAAGGTAAAAGAAATTGTGAAGCAGACCGTTTAAATAACCGATGAGCATGTAAAGAATGGTATAAAAACCGAATATGTCAAACGAACAGACATCAAGTAAAAGACCGCATGCAAAACCGACAAACATTCCTTCCCTGTCTCCCTGCATAAAGCCCGAACAGGATACCAAAATAATAAGTATGTTCGGAATGATGCTGGATATTTTTAACATGGGGAAGACTGTCGTCTGCAATACGAAAAAGATAAGTATTAAAGCTAAATCTATGAAGAATCTTTTCATTCTTTTCCTTATTCGAGTTCGGTCTTAAGCTTGGTAATTACCAGTACTTCACTGATATGCTCAAAGTTAACACTCGGGGTAATATAACCCGATACGGAAAGGTGATTGGAATCTTTTTCCATGTAGGAAATGATGCCAACCTGGATTCCGGGTAAATAAACATCGGAAATATTGCTGGTAACTATTTTATCTCCGACTTCAACGCCTTTTGCGTTTTCGGAAAGCTGATTAAAAGTAATATATCCGTTTTCCATCGTCGAAAGGCTGCCTGAAACCATTAAATGGTCGTTGGTCGTTAATACCATGCACGAAACATTGCTTGTATCGTCTATAATACTTAAAACTCTTGACCAGTTTGCACCGACTTCAGTGATTCTTCCGACAAGTCCGCCGCCGGCCAAAACATTCATGCCGACTTTCATGCCGTCATTGGAACCTTTATCGATAATAAATGTCGAAAACCAGTTGCCTGTGGAGCCTGAAATAACTCTGGCACCGGTTTTGGGATAATCCGAATATGTTTCGTCAAGCTGATAAAGGATTCTTAACGAGTTGAGTTCAATCTTATCCTGCATAAGGATATCGTTTTCCATAGTAAGATCGTTAACCTGCTTCATAAGCTTGTTGTTCTGGTCAACGAGCTCATTCATCTGCTTAACCATTTCTTTTCTGGAATAAAGCTTTTCACCTACAATGCTGATACCCTTCTGAAGAGGAACAACCGTTACGGAAACCACTTCGTTTAAAGGCTTTAAAGGAATGTCAAAAACGAAGGTAAAAAGCATCAAAACAACACAGATTGCCGATAAAATCAGCAACCAGTATTTAGTAGGCAGTTTGTACTTTTCCTGAGGTTTTCTTACTAAAGGGCTCATTATACTTCAAAAGTCAAATTCTTATACTTCTTATTGTTTCTTATAATTTCAGCTAAACCAAAAATAACACTGTTTTCAGCACTTTCAGAGGTATTAACCTTAAGGCCTGTACCATTAGCAACATTCTGACAGAGATTACTTACAAGGCTTCCGCCTCCTGTAATGTAAATACCCTGCTTGTAAATATTTGCACCTATTTCGGGAGGAGTACTCTCAAGCAGTTCTTTTACGTTGTCTGTAATCTGTAAAAAGCTTTCTCTTAAACAGTTCTCAAGTACTAAAGGATCAACCATGCATTCAACGGGAAGGCCGCTTGCTACGTTTCTTCCGTAAACCACACCCTTCTCTCCGCTTCTTTTAAGTTCTGCAATCTGCATCTTTAATGCTTCCGCAGATTTAGAACCAATATGAAGGTTGTATTCTTTTCTGACTGTTGCTTTTATGATATCGTCGAATTTGTTTCCGCCGATTTTAACAAGTTTGGATTTTACGATACCGCCGAATGAAAGGATGGAAATTTCTGTTGTATTGTATCCTACATCGACTATCATTACACCCTGAGAGCTCTTAACATCGATATTAAGCCCGATACCGCATGCGATGGATTTTTCAACTACGGATACAGTTCTAGCTTTCATCGAAGAATCTTCGATCAGTTCACCGAAAGCTCTTCTTTCTACGTCGGTAACGTCGTGGGGAATTGAAATCACATAATCGGAATTCTTGTAATTTCCTTTTGTAATCTCTGAAATAAAGAGTCTTAAAAGGTCCTGCATGTTGTTGATATCCGAAATAACACCGTTGTTAAGTGGCATTGAAACCACTATGTTATCAGGCGCTTTTTCAAACATTTCATATGCCGAATCGCCATACGCGATTACATTCTTTTTATTTTCAATTGCAATCATGTTACGCTCAACGAAAACGCGCTTTTTTTCATGATTATAAATACAAATTTTACTGGTACCCAAATCGATACCGAAAGCATTGTTAGCCAAAGTAATTCTCCAATTTCTATATCACATAATAAATCAATTTATTATATCACATTTTAATCAATTTTGACTAAATTTCTCTCGTATAAGGTCTGCAGGGACTTAATAATTCCGAGTTTTACGTGAGGGAATGTCAAACCGCCCTGGAAATATACGCTATAGGGTTCTTTTACGGGTCCGTCGGCCGATAATTCGATGGAAGAACCTGAAATAAAAGCACCTGCAGCCATAATAACGTCCGAATCATAGCCGGGCATTGCCCAGGGTTCGGGTTTTACGAACGAATCAACGGGAGATGCTGCCTGAATACCCTGACAGAAAGCAATCATTTTATCTTTATCACCGAAAGTAACGGCCTGGATGATGTCGTGACGATCTTCTGTTGAGTTTGGAATAACATCAAAACCAAGTTTTTCGTATACATTGGCTGCAAATATTGCGCCTTTAAGGGCACTGGCAACTACTGTGGGTGCAAGGAAAAGTCCCTGATAAAAATCTCGTAAAATAGTAAGCGATGCTCCTACTTCTTTACCGAGTCCGGGAGAAGTAAGTCTGTATGCTGCATTTTCGATGCATTCCTTTTTACCGCAGATATATCCGCCTAAAGGTGCAAGTCCTCCGCCCGGGTTTTTAATAAGAGAACCGACAATCATATCGGCACCTGCATCACTCGGTTCGATTTCTTCTGTAAATTCACCGTAGCAGTTATCCACCATACAGATAACTTCAGGCTTAATACTTTTAACAAAAGCAATAAGTTCTCCGATTTGTTTAACCGAAAAGCTGGGTCTGGTCTGATAACCTTTGGATCTCTGAATCGTAACCAGTTTAGTCTTTTCGTTAATTGCTTTTTTTATGTTCTCGTAATCAAAAGTTCCGTCTTCAAGTAAATCAACCTGACGATATGAAACGCCGTATTCTTTTAAGGAACCGATGCTGTCTCTTATGCCGATTACTTCTTCAAGTGTATCGTAGGGCTTTCCTACAGGACTTAAAAGCTCGTCTCCGGGACGTAAATTACTCATCAAAGCAAGAGCAAGCGCATGAGTACCACAGGTAATCTGAGCCCTTACAAGCGCATCCTCTGTATGGAAAATATCCGCATATACTTTTTCAAGCGTTTCTCTTCCGATATCGTTATAACCGTATCCTGTGGTTCCTAGCATACATGCTTCGGATACATTATTCTTCTGCATTGCTGCTATAACTTTAAGCTGGTTAATATCGGCGAGTCTGTCTATTTCATCAAATCTGGGTTTTAATTCTTTTAGGATATTCTCCGCAAATTCACATACCTTATCATCAATTCCGAAATCTTTGTAAATATTGTTCATGGCAACCTCATTCAGTAATAATCTTCTTTTCTTTTAGGACATTCAAAACATATTTCTCAACTTCTTCGGGAGTCTTATTATCAATATCGATAAAATCGGCATATCTTTCTCTTTTAAAGAAAGTGACCTGCCTTTTTGCATAATGTCTTGAATTCTGTTTTATAAGATAAACGGCTCTGTCAAAATCATATTCGCCGTTTAAATAATCAATAATCTCTTTGTAACCGATTGCATTGTATAAACCGGACTGCGAATCGTAAGGATATTTGGAAATCAAATCCTTAACCTCGTCTAAAAGTCCGTTTTCAATCATAATATCAACACGTTTGTCGATTTTTTCATATAAAAGACTTCTGTCGCGGTTTAACACAAAGTAAGCAAGGTTATACGGTGTTTCTTTTCCCTGCTGTTCTTTGTTGTGATCCGAGATTTTTTTATGATGAAGCTCATAAAATTCAATGGCTCTGATAACACGCTTTATATTCTGCTTGGGTATTATCTGAGTTGATTCAAAGTCAATCTCTTTTAATCTATCAAACAAAGCGTCTTCGCCGTTTTCCTCATAAAATCCGGTTATTTCGGCGCGAACGGAATTGTTGTCTTCTTCAGTAAAATCAATATCTCTTGTAACAGCCTGAATATAAAAGCCGGTGCCTCCGCATATAATCGGAATATGACCGTTTTTATATATTTCATCCATCGCTTCAAGAGCAAGTGTTTTATATCTTAATGCATCACAGGAATCACCCGGATTAAGACAATCCAAAAGATAATGTTTAATACCGCCCATTTCCTCTTCGGTAACTTTTGCGGTACCAACATCCATAAATTTATAGACCTGCATTGAATCGGCGGAGATTATCTCTCCGCCGATGATTTTTGCTATATTTACTGCCAAAGCGCTTTTGCCTGTTGCAGTTGCTCCGGCAATTACTACCAGGGGCTTTTTCATGAAACTATCCTTTTGAACATCTTTTCAAGATCTGTCTTTGATATTCTGATAAGAGTAGGTCTTCCGTGAGGACACTGATAAGGATTCTTTAAGGTAAGCATATTTTCAAGAAGCTTTTTGCAATCATCCTTGCTCATCTTCTGATTGCCCTTAATGGCAGCCTTACATGCTCTCGTTGCAATTCTTGTTTCAATGATATCGATATGAAGCGAAGGTGAAACATTAATAAGCTCCGACAGGATATCAAGGAACAGACTTTTTGCATCAGAGCCAAACAAATCAGTAGGTATACCTCTGATGAATAAATCTCTGTCTCCGAAATCATTGATAATAAATCCGAATTTTTCAAATTCGCCTTTGTAACGAAGATATACATCCATCTCAGCTTTGCTTAAGTTAACAACCTGTGAAAGCATAAGAGTCTGGGTTTCAATCTTATCGTTCTTAAACTTCTCCATAAATCTTTCATAAAGCACTTTTTCATGAGCAGCATGCTGATCCATGATAAGAAGTTCGTTCTCAACAGCGATTAACCAGTAAGTATCAAATATCTGATCGATAATCGTAAATTTCGAAAGTTTGGAAGGATCGAGTGTCTTTTCGTTAAAGAGAACGCTCTGAGTTTCTTTAACCTTGGGTTCCTTCTTGCCCGGAGAATTGAATCTGTCGACCTTTTTAAAGATATTTTCAACATTTTCAATCTTAGGTGAAACAGCTTCATCGTCCGTATCTTTATCGAAATCTTTTACTCTGAAAGTAAACTTTGACTGCTTCGGTACTTCGGTATCAGCCTTAATAGGATTGATATCATCGTTTAATACAGAGAACTTCCTGTCTGTATCTTTTAATCTGTCTGAATCGTCTTCCTTGCTCTTTTCTCCTACTCGGTCGATAATATCGGCTTTTCTTTCCCACTTGAAATCCATAAAAGCATCGCTTGTATCTTCTTCTTCGTCACTGACGAAAGAATTTTCGGGAATTTCGCTGAACTTAACGATCATGCCCTTGTTTTCTTGAGCGATTTCGCTTTCTTCCTTGTTTTCTATGGAAGCAAGCCATTCTTCGAACATATTTACAGGTTCTGCCTGTTCTTCAACTGCTTCGGGCGCTGCTTCTTCAGGTTTTTCAACTGTTTCTTCCGAAACGTTTTCAGCAGGAATTTCAGCAGGACCTTCTTCCTTTGTTTCCTCTTCCTTAGGGAAGATTTCTTTCTTAAATAAAGCCGATCCGTGAGAACCTGCATCTGCAGGCTTTTCTTCTTCGACAGATTTTTTCTCGGAAGCTATTCTGTTTTTAAGTAATGCGGAGCCTTGAGTTCCGTCCTTATCCAGATAATCATCAGCAGTTTCTTTATGGCTTCCGATTCTGGTGGTAAGAAGCGATGAACCATGGGATGTAGCATCATAAGAACCTTCGTCTTTGATATTTCCTTCGGACTCGGCGAATTCGGTGACTTTATTAAACGAAGTCTTTTCTGCAGCCAAAGTACTCTTAGGAGCTTCGGCTGTTGTGTCTTTTGTAAGAAAATCGTAATTGGGATTTTCCTTCTTAATCACAACATTCTTGGGAGCCTCTGCAGTTGTGTCGTTTCTTAAGAAATCATAATCATCCTTGGGAACTTCGGCAGTTTCTTCAACTTCCCCGGCTGCCTCTTCTTCCTCGACATCATTCTTCATACGTTCTTCGAATTTATCGTATTTGGATTTGTAAGGAATGGTTGTAATATGATTCATGAATTCATTGTTGGGTTTGTCTTTCTTTTCTTCAAATTCAACAGTGAATTCTTTGGATTTGTCATTCTGAGAGTATGCTTCGCTTTCGGCAACAGTCATATTGTTGATGCCCTTTTTGCCATCATAACCTTTCTGTACAACCAAATCACCCTTTTTGAAATTCTTTTCAAAAGGTTCGGGCGCACGCTCAAGCGGAGCCTGATCTTCTTTAAACTTAAATGCGCTCGGAATCAGCTCATTCTTTGTAAGCGCTTCATTAATGGTCTTACTTAAAATCTCAACGAGGAATTCTCCGTTGGTGATTCTTACTTCACTCTTTGCGGGATGAACATTTACGTCAATTCCGAAGGGATCGAGATCTATAAACAGAACTACAAAAGGAAACTTATGCTGCATAAGGAAATTGCGGTATCCTTCTTCAATTCCTCTTGTAACAAAATCATTCTTAATATATCTGCCGTTTACAAAATAATATTCGCCTGATCTGGATGGACGGCAAAAATCAGGCTTTGTAATATAGCCCTGAATCTTAATAAAATCGTCTTCATAATCCAAAGGAATAAGCCCTTCGTGAATTTCTTTGCCGAAAAGTCTGAAGATAACATCCTTAAGATTACCGGAACCGTTAGTCTGAATCTTAACTGCACCGTTAACCAAAAGCTGGAAAGAAATGGAAGGATTGGAAAGAACAAGTTCTTCCATCATTTCAATAATCTTCGTTGCTTCCGATGAAGGTGAATTTAAGAATTTTTTACGAGCGGGAACATTAAAGAATAAGTCTTTTACGATGATGGTCGTACCTTCGGGAGCACCTGTTTTAATCATCTCGATTACGCTGCCGCAGTCAAGATTGATTTTGGTACCCATTACATCTGTTTTGGTACGGGTAATCATCTCCGTATGAGAAACTGAAGCGATACTTGCCAAAGCCTCGCCTCTGAATCCTAATGTACTTAAGAAGAATAAGTCTTCGCTGGATACAATTTTACTTGTAGCATGACGAAGAAAAGCTGTCGGAACGTCTTCATATGATATTCCGCAACCGTCATCTGTAACCCTTATGTAATCGATACCGCCGCCTTTAATCTCAACGGAAATGTTTTTTGAACCCGCATCAATAGCGTTCTCAACAAGTTCCTTGACAACGTTCACCGGTCTCTCGATTACTTCCCCCGCAGCAATCTTGTTAATAGTAAGATTATCAAGAATTCTGATCATAGTTTTATCCTATTTTTGCATTTACATTGTAGCCTGTATAAAGTGTTTAACCCGTCAAGAGGAGTCATGTTTGTAACATCAATTTCCTCAATCTCTTTTATTATATCAGAATCTGACGTCATGTCCAATAGAGTTAACTGTCCTAAATCAACTTCATCGTAATTTTTTTGCTTTTTTTTCGTCATATTTGGACTAATTGTTACGATATCTTGCATTTTATCGATAATATCGTTCTCGGAAAGCTTCGACAAAATGTCTTTTGCCCTCTCAATAACCATATCCGGAACGCCCGCAAGCTTGGCAACCTGAATACCGTAACTTCTGTCTGTTCCGCCTTTTATGATCTTTCTTAAGAAAATAATATCGTCGCCTTCTTCCTGAACGGCTATGCAGTAGTTATTGACATTTGCAATTTTGCCTTCAAGTTCGGTCAGTTCATGATAATGCGTGGCAAATAATGTCTTAGCTCCTAAAAGCTTCTGGTTTGCAATATGTTCGATTACGGCCCATGCAATCGACAAACCATCGAGAGTTGACGTTCCACGGCCGATTTCATCAAGGATTAAAAGAGAATCTTTGGTAGCGTTTCTTAAAATATTCGAAACCTCATTCATTTCAATCATGAATGTGGACTGACCGCTTGCCAGATCGTCCGACGCTCCGACTCTGGTAAAGATTCTATCACATACACAGATGCTGGCTGATTTTGCAGGTACAAAACTGCCTAACTGAGCCATTAATACTATAAGCGCAGTCTGTCTCATATATGTAGATTTTCCTGCCATATTGGGACCTGTGATAATCGAAATATTATTCTTTTTATTGTCTAAAATCGTATCGTTAGGAATAAACTGATTGTCGGGAACCATCTTTTCGACAACGGGATGGCGTCCTTCTTTTATGTTGATGGAACCCTTATCGTTAATTTCCGGTCTGACATATTTGTTTGTTTCTGCAACATACGCAAGCGAACAGAGAACGTCAAGATATGCCATTGCCTTGGCTGTTTTCTGTATCCTTAAAAGATTCTCTTCGATGTAGACGCGTATTTCTTCAAACAAATCATATTCAAGCGTACAGAGTTTATCCTGTGCGTTTAAAATGGTATCCTCGAGTTCTTTAAGCTTTTCAGTAGTGTATCTTTCGGCGTTCGACAAGGTCTGTTTGCGGATATAATCTGCAGGAACCATATCGATAAAGGATTTTGAAACCTCAAGATAATAGCCGAATACTTTGTTGTATTTTACTTTAAGAGTTTTAATGCCGGTCTTTTCTTTTTCTTCGGATTCAAGATTGGCAAGCCAGTTCTTGCCTTCGGACTTTGATACTCTTAAGTAGTCAACGCCCTCATTGTATCCGTTCTTAATGATTCCGCCTTCTCTGACAGAAAAAGGAGGATCTTCTTCGATAGCTTTATCAATCTTTTCAAAAATATCAATTAAAGGATCTATATCGTCAAAAATCTTTTTAATAAGCGCTACATCGCAGTTCATGATTGCTTTTTTTATGTAAGGAACCATTCTTAACGATTCTTTTATGGCAATCATATCCTTGGGGTTTAAAGTCTTGTAACTTACCTTTGCAAGCAGTCTTTCAAGGTCATATACAGGATTTAAGCACTCTCTTACTTCTTCTCTGACAATGATTTCGTTGTACAGGTATTCAACTGCATCAAGTCGCTCTATTATCATGTCTTTATTAACCAGAGGCTGCTGTGTCATGCTGCGAAGAGTTCTTGCGCCCATGGCGGTTTTGGTTTTATCGAGAACCCATAAAAGAGACCCCCATTTCTGCTTGTCTCTCATGGTTTCGGTAAGTTCAAGATTTCTTCTCGTGGCATTGTCGATAACCATATAAACACCGTTTGAGGTCGGAGTTAATGTGGTTATATGATTAAGCGAAATCATCTGTGTCTCGTTTAAATACATTAAAAGAGAACCTGCTGCAATAACGCCCAGTTCATAATCATCAATGCCCATTCCGATTAAGGAATGCACTTTAAAATGCTTTAAAAGTGTCTTCTTACAGTTGTTTTCCTCGAAATGATAATCATCCAGGCATGAAACCTGTGTGCCGATTTTACCCTTTAAATCATCTATATCAAGGCCAGAGTTTAAGAACTGTGAATTACAGATAATTTCAGCAGGTTTGTATTTAAAGATTTCGTCGTAAAGATTCTTAATTCCGGAAATTTCAGACAAATAAAAATCACCTGTAGTTACATCGCATACGGAAAAACCTATATTGTTCATGTAAATAAAAACAGACATAAGATAATTATTTCTGTTTTCATCAAGGGACATGGAATCAATATTGGTTCCGGGCGTAACTATACGGGTGACTTCTCTTTTAACTAATCCTTTTGCGAGTTTCGGATCTTCTACCTGTTCGCAGATTGCAACTTTATAACCGTTTTCAATAAGTTTTGTAATATAGGGTTCTACGGAATGAAAAGGCACTCCGCACATCGGAGCCCTGTCTTCAAGACCGCAGTTTTTTCCTGTAAGAGTTATTTCAAGAACTTTTGAAGCAGTTAATGCATCATTAAAGAACATCTCGTAGAAATCTCCGAGACGATAAAAAAGAATGCAGTCTTTATATTCTTCTTTGGTTTCAAGGTATTTCTGCATCATCGGTGAAAGTGCCGAGATGTTTTTCATTACCTCATCATATGATGACATATTAACTCCCCAAAAGGTTTATATTTAAATCATTTCTCCGAAATAATAGAATCCTTTACATTCAAGGCATTTAACATTAACAATCTTACCGATTAAATCTTCGCTGCCTTTAAAATGTACAATCGTATTATTTTCAAGTCTTCCTGTAAGAAGGCTCTCATCCTGTTTGTTTACTTCTTCTACAAGTACAGGAAGAGTCTGACCTTCAATTTTAACTACCTGCTCTCTGGCTGTTTCCTGAACGCATTTAAGAACTCTGTCAAACTGTTCTTTTACGAACTCTTCACTTACCTGAGGCATTTCTGCTGCAGGTGTGCCGGTTCTTTTTGAATAAATAAACGTAAAAGCATTGTCAAAACCGACTTTTTTGATTACATCAATCGTATCGTCGACATCTTCTTTTGTTTCGCAGGGGAAACCCACTATAATATCTGTGGTAATTGAAATATCAGGTATTTCGCGTCTTATTTTAAGTGCCAGATCAAGATATTTTTCTTTATCGTATACACGATTCATCTTCTTTAAAATCCTTGAACTTCCGGACTGTAAAGGAAGGTGAATATGATGACAGATTTTCTTTGAGTTCTTTATAACTTCTATCAGTTCATCGGATAAATCCTTTGGATGTGAAGTCATAAATCTGATTCTCTCAAGGCCTTCAATTTTTTCTACTCTTCGTAAAAGCTCGGCAAAAGATATCGGATTTTCAAGGTTTTTACCGTAAGAATTTACATTCTGGCCGAGAAGCATAACTTCGATAACACCATCTTTTACGAGGTTTTCTATTTCTTTTATGATCTCGTCCGCTTCCCTGCTTCTCTCCCTGCCTCTTACGTAAGGAACTATGCAGTAGGTACAGAAATTGTTGCAGCCAAACATTATATTTACGCCGGATTTGTAAGGATATTTTCTGTCAATCGGAAGATTTTCGCAGATAACCTTTGTTTCACTCCAGTGGCTTATAATTGTATTGCCTTTTTTGTATAAATTTGCGTCAGAATCATCGAATTCCTTGTTTTCAATGCCTTCGTAAACATAAAAGAGATATTCGGCAAATCTGTAAATATTATGTGTTCCGAAGATTAAATCAACAAAGCCGTAACTTGTGCAGAGTTTCTCAATTACACATTCTTCCTGAGTCATACAGCCGCAAAGAACGACTTTCATATCAGGATTCTGCTTTTTAAATGTGGAAAGTCTGCCTAGGCGTCCGTAAACTTTCTGATTGGCGTTATCTCTGACGGAACATGTATTGTAAATAGTTAAATCTGCGTTTTCGTCTTCTATAACCTTAAATCCCGCAGACTTCAAAATGCCCGAGATTTTTTCGGAATCTCTGGCATTCATCTGACAGCCGAATGTTTCGACACATGCGGTAATGTCTCTGTTCTTTAGTTCTTTTAAATCAGCGACAACCTTTTTAAGAAGCTCAAGATATTTATACTGTCTCTCGAGCTCTTCCCTGTTATCGCAGGTTTCAAATTGATTCATTATTTAACCTCTGACCTGACCGTTACCGGTTATCTTGTATTTGTATGAGGTTAACTCATTAAGTCCCATAGGTCCTCTTGCGTGAAGCTTTTGAGTCGAAATACCGATTTCAGCACCGAGACCGAACTCGAAGCCGTCCGTAAATCTGGTGGAAACATTTCTGTATACGCACGCTGCATCAACGCCCTTTAAGAATTTTTCTGCAGTCTCATCATTCTCTGTGATGATGCAGTCAGAATGTCCTGTGTTGTATTTGTTGATATGAGCAATTGCTTCTTCAACCGATTCAACAGTCTTAACGGAAATGATGTAATCAAGATATTCCTTAGCAAAATCTTCTTCTGTGGCATCTACACAGTCGATAATATCTTTTGTATCTTTATCGCCGCGGATTTCGACATTTTTCTCTTTTAATTTCTCTGCCATCTTAGGAAGAAGTGCTTCTCTAATGTCTTTATGTACAACAAGAGATTCGCATGCATTGCAAACGCCGATTCTCTGTGTCTTGGCATTAAATATGATATTTACAGCCATATCGATATCTGCATCTTTATCAACGTAAATATGGCAGTTACCGCTTCCTGTTTCAATAACGGGAATAGTTGAATTTGTAACAACTGCTTTGATTAAACCGGCACTTCCGCGGGGAATCAAAACATCGATATAATCATTCATTTTCATGAATTCGGTAGCTGTTTCTCTGTCCGTCTTTTCAATAAGCTGAATAGCATTCTCATCAAGGTTATTAGCCTTTAAAACATCGCGGATAACCTTAGTAATAGCTAGGTTTGAATTGATTGCATCTGAACCGCCCTTAAGAATGCAGACATTTCCTGATTTGAATGTTAGTGAAAATGCATCTGCAGTTACATTAGGTCTTGATTCGTAAATGATTCCGATAACTCCTAAAGGAACACTGACTTTGGTAATATGCATTCCGTTAGCCATAATCTTGTCATCCAAAACCTTATTTAAAGGATCTTCAAGAGCAACTACCTGACGGATACCCTCACTGATGCCTTCAATTCTCGCCTCTGTTAATAAAAGTCTGTCCAAAAGACCGGCTTTCATGTTTTCGGATACACCTTTGTCATAATCAATTTTATTCTGTGCGATAATGTATTCGCTTTCTTTTACGAGTGCATCAGCAACCTGTAAAAGCACGTCATTTCTGGTCTTTTCATCAAGAAGACCGATTGTATATTTTGCATTCTTTGCATTTTTACCTAATGTTTCAAGATACATGTCATTACCTCTAAATTCATTCTCTGCAGCATGTTTTTCGCCAAGATTGGTGATGCTTCCGTCTGCTTCTTTTATGTCGATGCTGTCAAGCTGGGATTTAAGATTTGCTCTGATGTTCGCAACATATGCTGCTCTTAATTCCTTCTGCTCTTTAGCCTCTTCTTCGGTAAGCCCCACGTCCTGGGATTTATGATACAGTTCGTTTATTCTGTTAATTAATTTCTCAATTTCCATTTTATTCTTCGCTTAACTTGCTTACAAAATCAACAAGTTCAAAATTCTCATCTTTATCTGCCACAAACAAAGTACCGAAATCTCTTCCGTCCATAATTCTGTGTAAAATATGGATATCATCACTGTTTGCGATAATCATATCAGCGCCTGATTTGGTAACAATCTGAGCTGCGTGAATCTTTGTATTCATACCGCCTGTGCCGATGGATGAACCTGTTTCGGACTTGCCCATATTAATGATTTTATCATCTATTTTTTCGACAATACTGATAAATTCTGCATCGGGATTGGTTCTTGGGTTATCAGAGAACAAACCGTCAATATCTGATAAAAGAATTAAAAGATCAGCTCCGATTAATGATGCAACAATGGCTGAAAGCGTATCGTTATCACCGAATTTAATTTCGAATGTTGAAATTGTATCGTTTTCATTTACGATTGGGACAACTCCAAGTTCCAACAGCTGTTCAAAAGTATTATGTGCATTGAATCTGTTAAGATCGTTTGTAATAGTATCCTTGGTCATAAGAACCTGAGCGCAGACCTGATTGTATTCAGCAAATATTTTCTGATATACCATCATAAGTCTTGCCTGACCTACAGCGGCACAAGCCTGTTTTGCAGCTATACTGTGCTTTGCATCTTTAAGATGTAAAGCTCTCTGGCCTACAGAAATTGCACCTGAGGATACAAGTATTACATCCTTGCCCATATTTCTGATGTTGCAAAGTTCTCTAACCAAAGTTTCAAGTCTTGTATAATCGATTCCGCCTGTCTCGGGATGTGTAAGACTCGATGAACCGATCTTTACAACAATTCTTTTTTTGTCTTTAATAGCTTCTCTGAAATTCATGATTTTCTCCATATTCTCTATGACCGAGCGGCGACCACGTAATACTCCGCGGGCACGCTTCCGCTAATCTTTTGTACGCAACGGATGCTAAATTCGACTTCGCACAATGTGCTCGTCTCATTAAGCACCGGCGACAAAAATTACCCGCTCGAGCATCACGTGGCACCCCTCGGTTAATTAAATATAATCGATTCAGCAACCTTCATACCATCTATTGCTGCAGAAACAATTCCGCCTGCATAACCTGCGCCTTCTCCACATGGGTAAACACCCTTTATATTGCTCTCAAAAGTATCATTTCTTAAAATTTTTACAGGTGATGAGCTTCTGGTTTCAGCGCCTGCAAGTAAAGGATTTACACTTGCAAAACCTTTAATTATATTATCATAATCAAGCATTGCTTCACAGAATGCTTTATTGAGGAAATCCGGATAAATATCTGTAATGTCTGTAAAAATATATTTACCTTTTATTGCTTTATCAGGATTAATACAGTTATTTACAAACTCTATATCATTTTCAAAATTAATATCTTCAAAAAATGATTTTAATTCGCTTAAAGGAATACATCCGTTACCTGCTTTAAAGGTTTTTTCCTCAATATCTCTCTGCATCTTCATACCCGATAAAACATCCGAATCATCAAGATCTTCTTTGTTTATCTGGACTATGATTGCACTGTTGGCATAGCCGGAATCTCTCTTAAACTCACTCATTCCGTTTACGCAGATTCTGTTTTCTTCGCTTGAGGCATTTACAACATATCCGCCGGGGCACATGCAGAATGAATATACACCGCGATTTTTGCCCTGATGGGTTAATTTATAGGGTGAAGGTTCAAGACCTTCGTATATATTTTCAAAATCAAAACCGTACTGAGCTTTGTCTATAAAAGACTGTTCGTGGATTACTCGAAAGCCCATTGCAAAAGGCTTGATTTCCATCGAAAGTTTATCTTTTAAATACTCAAATGTATTTCTTGAAGAATGTCCTGTTGCAAGAATTAATTTATCGCATTTAAGAACGCTTTCTTCGTTTGAATAAACATCTTTTACGGTTATTTCTTTTATGATTCCTTCAGACTGATTTAAAGATATAAATTCTTTTGAAAATAAGAATTTAACACCTCTTTTAATCAGATCTTCTCTTATGTTTTTTATTACGTTTCTGAGTACATCCGTTCCGATATGAGGTTTTGAATCATAAAGGATATTTTCAGAAGCGCCGTATTTAACAAATGTATTTAAAACATATTCTTTTCTGCCGGCAGGATCTTTAATGCCTGTATTAAGTTTGCCGTCCGAAAATGTTCCGGCTCCGCCTTCGCCAAACTGAACGTTTGAAAAAACATCGAGATTTCCGCCTTCAAAAAAGTTTTCTACATCCTTTGTTCTTTCTTCAACGCATTTACCCTTATCTATAATTACCGGCTTATATCCGGCTTCAGATAAAATAAGTGCTGCAAATAATCCCGCAGGTCCCATTCCGACTGTAACAATATCATACTCGCAATCAGAATTTCTTTTAGGAGCTTCATATGGTTTTGAAACATATTCGGAAATGTTTTTATACTTTCTTAAAAGATATTTTTCTGACTTTTCATCCGTTTTCAAAGCCACGGAATAAACATATTTAATATCGTTTTTATCCCTTGCATCAAGGGATTTTTTTAATATTACAAAATCATAAATTTCAGACTTCAAAACAAACTGCTTTGAAACAAACTCTTTAATATTTATATTCGATTTTGCAGATATTTTAATATTATCTATTTTTATCATATTCGATATTAAATATTATTCATCAATATCCCTGTAGATTCCGAGTTTAAGTAATACGGCGTAAATCTTTGAGCCGAAAGGTATCAGTGATAAATCGTATTCATTAACGCCTTTTAGCAGTATGAGTGCCGTGAAATAAACAATCACTGCAACTCCCATTGCTATAAACAACGCGATTCTGTAATCCAGTACCTTTGCAAGAAGGAAATTGGATAGAAATGTAAATACGCCCATAATTACAGCGGAAATCAAGGGGATCAGGAAAGTCTGCTTAATCTCCTGCTTGTAAGCGATGGTTCTGTAAATCGCAAAATGGTTAAGTGCACTTACAATAATCGCGAATATAAGATTAGCAAGTACCACGGAATGAATTCCCCACTTGAACACTTTAAGCATTAATAAAAGTGCAAGGAAATGAAGAACAAACGCTATAAGTGAGTTTAAAACAGGAGTTTTTAATTTGTTTAAGCCCTGCAAAATGCCGTTTCCGAGTGTTGAAAGCGAGAAAAATATAACGCTAATCGAACCGTACAAAAGCATGATTGCCGCGAGATCGATTTCACCGTGAAAAAGCATTGTAATTATTGGTTTGCCAAGTATGGCAAGTCCGAATGCCGCAGGGATTGAAATAATCATTGTAACTCTTATTACAGTCGCCATCTTGCTTCTGGCAGACACATAGTCCTTATTTTCAATACTTCCGGTAAGTGAAGGTATAATGGCCGAACACATGGCATTTGCAAGAGCTATCGGAAGCGTAATCATAAGTTTGAATTTTCCGGAATATACTCCCCAGTAAAACGATTTTACATCGCTCTCTCCGATTTTAATCATGTGATGGTTAAACACCGACTGATCAACTACTCCGCAGATATTGTACATAACAGAGCAGAGAATCATCGGAACGGCAGTTCTTAAGATTAAAATCAGCACGTCAAGGAAAGTATCTCTGTTCTTGGAAGTATCGGCAATAATCCTTTTTTCAATGGCATTCTTATTATGCATATAAAAATACATCATAAGAAGAAGCCCTGCCAGTGCGCCGACGCCGCAGCCGATAGTTGCACCAGCGGCACCAAGTGCTGATGCGTAATTCTCATTCATCATGAGATTGCCGTATTTTGTTCCTACACCAAATAAAAGTTTGGCTGCCGATAAAGATACGATAACAAGAATTATCTGCTCAAGCAGCTGTGAAAGAGCTGTAAAATGCATGATTCCGAGGCCCTGGAAATATCCTCTGAATACAGCCATTAAAGCAACCACAAAAATGGTGGGAGCCAAAACTCTCATAGCCATTGTACTCATAGCCTCACCCATTATGGTGGTTGAAAAGAAATCAGCAAATATAAATACAATTAAACTGAAGAAACCGCCGGATATAATAGCAAAAATCAATGCTCCCTGGAACACTTTCTGCATTTTCTTATACTGTCCTCTGGTCTGTCTCTGCGCAATAAGTTTACTTACAGCCGCAGGCAGAGAATATGAGGAAAGAATAAGAATTATCGAATAAAACTCGTATGCGGCTGCATAATAGCCGTTTCCGGTATCTCCGATAATATTTGTCAGAGGTACTCTTCTGGCAAGACCGATAATTCTGCAAATTATACCGGCAATCGCAAGAATTGAACCCTGAACCACTATTCCTTTGGCAATTTTCTTTTTGTCAGACATTTATATTATCCTTTGCCTTATTTGTGATAAGGCTCGTTATTGATTATTTTAAAGCTTCTGTAAATCTGTTCTAAAAGAACCACTCTCATCAGCTGATGAGGGAAAGTCATATCGGAAAAGGAAAGCTTTTCATTTGAAATCTTTTTAATCGAATCCGAAAGGCCCAAAGAACCTCCGATAATAAAACAGATATTGCTGTTACCGTTTATACAGAGCTTTTCAATATTCTTTGAAAAAGAAAGAGAATCATATTTCTTTCCTTCGATTTCAAGCGTGATTACATAAGCGGATGAAGGTATTTTCTTAAGAATTCTCTCTCCTTCTTTATCTTTTACCAAAGTCTCGGAAGCCTCGCTTAAATTCTGTCCGGCTTCCTCATCGTCAACTTCGATAATGTTCAATTTACAAAATTTTGAAAGCCGTTTTGAATACTCCGAAACGGCTTCCCTGAAAAATTTCTCTTTAATTTTACCGACACAGATTACGGTAACATTCATTCAAAAATATCTCCGTAATATTTGTCTATCATAAGATCCGCAAGGCTTTCGCTTACAGACGGGAAATTCTGAGAAATAAGATATTTAATCTTTGCATTTCTCTTAAAGAAATTAGTCTGTTCGTCGTCCGTAATCTCAAGGTCTGAATCAATGAAACTCATCGTAATGGTATTTTTAAACCATTCTTCGAACTCAGCGTTTTCGTTATTCTCATCAACGGCTTTAACTTTGTAATCCTTATATCTTGTAAGCGAATGAATACCGAAGTAAACAAACATTGCAAAGAAAAGGAACATAATCACATCAATAATGATGGATACAAGCCCGTGAACCTTTAAGAAAGGAATAACTCCTGCAAGTAAAAGAGCTATAAATATGCATCCTAAAGCACCCATTACAATGAGCATTATACCGGTTGACAAATATTCCCCGGCTTTGTCTTTTTTTGACACATATTCAGCTTCCTGCTTCTCTGCCATCTGGCGTCTTATCAGTTCTGCTCTGATTTTTTCAACTTCTTCGGGAGAAGGCTGTCTCTGAGCCTGAGCCACAAATGATGCATCCTGCATTAAGTCTTCAGGTGAAGCATCTGTATTGATTTCTGTTTCAACAGCACCGAATTCATCTTCTTCGGTCAGTCTGGCATAATCCTCAAAACTCATAAAAATTGATGAATCAGGTTTGTCGTCAGCCTTTACTGGACGCTTTGCTTCAAGTGATTCAACAAGCGGAACTTTACAGTCCGCACACATTACAAAACCTTCTCTGTATTCTGCTTTACATTTAGGACAAAAAGGCATTTTTAGTTTCCTTTCGCTGTAAGATACTCATCAATTCCCTTAGCTGCAGTTCTTCCTGCACCCATTGCAAGAATAACCGTAGCAGCACCCGTAACCGCATCACCGCCTGCGAAAACGCCGTCTTTTGAAGTCTCACCGTTTTCTTCCTTAACAACGATACATTTTCTTCTGTTGATTTCAAGACCCTTGGTGGTTGATGAAATAAGCGGATTGGGTGATGTACCGAGTGACATGATTACTGCATCACATTCAATTTCAAATTCGGAACCGGAAATTTCAACAGGGCTTCTTCTTCCGCTCTCGTCAGGCTCGCCAAGTTCCATTTTAATACATTTAATACCTGAAACCCATCCGTTTTCATCGGATAAAATTTCAACGGGATTTGTAATAAGATTGAAGATAATTCCTTCTTCTTTTGCGTGATGAACTTCTTCCACTCTGGCGGGAAGTTCTTCCTCACTTCTTCTGTAAACGATATGAACTTCGCTTCCAAGTCTTAAAGCTGTTCTTGCAGCATCCATGGCTACGTTTCCGCCGCCAACCACAACAACCTTCTTACCGATCATAATGGGTGTGTCAGACTCTTTGAAAGCCTTCATAAGGTTAGAACGTGTAAGATATTCGTTAGCAGAGAATACACCGTTTGCGTTCTCTCCCGGAATTCCCATGAACTTGGGAAGTCCTGCGCCGGAACCGATAAATACAGCTTCAAATCCGTACTTGTCGATAAGTTCATCAATCGTAAAAGATTTGCCGATAATTGTATTTTTCTCGAATTTAACGCCTAAAGCTTTTACGTTTTCGATTTCTTTCTTTACAACCTTCTCTTTGGGAAGTCTGAATTCGGGAATACCATATACAAGTACTCCTCCGAGTTCATGCAAAGCTTCGAAAACTGTTACGTCATAGCCCATCTTGGCAAGGTCACCTGCACATGATAAACCTGAAGGGCCTGAACCGATAACTGCAACTTTTTTATTCTTCTTTTCTGCGTTAACAGAAGGCTTAACTCCGTTTTCAAAAGCCCAGTCAGCCACGAAACGCTCAAGTTTACCGATAGATACGGGTTCTCCCTTAATACCTCTGATACACTTGCCTTCACACTGGCTTTCCTGAGGGCAAACACGTCCGCAGACAGCGGGAAGTGATGATGACTGTGAAATAACATCATAAGCTTCTTTAAAATTGCCTTCTTTTACTTCTTTTATGAAGTCAGGGATGGAAATGGATACGGGGCATCCTTTTACGCACTGTGCGTTCTTACAATTAAGACATCTGGATGCTTCTTCCATTGCTTCTTCTTTATTGTAACCGAGGCAGACTTCCTCAAAATTGGTAGCTCTTACCTTGGGATCCTGCTCTCTTATGGGAACTTTCTTTAATACGTCCATTATTTATCACCTCCGCAATGACCGCATCCTCCGTGGTGCGTATCGCCTTCTTTCGCTTTAAGATATGCTCTGCCTTCAGCAGTCTTGTAAATCTGTGTTCTCTTCATTGCTTCATCGAAGTTTACAAGATGTCCGTCAAATTCAGGACCGTCAACACATGCAAATTTAACGCTGTCGCCGACCGTAAGCCTGCAGGCGCCGCACATACCTGTACCGTCTACCATGATAGGGTTCATGGAAACGATAGTTTTAAGTTCAAGTTTCTTGGTTAAGAGACATACGAATTTCATCATAATCATGGGACCGATTGTGATGCAGAGATCGTATTTCTTTCCTTCAGCATAAAGGTCTTCAATTACCTTGGTAACCATACCCTGTCTCTTATAGCTTCCGTCGTCTGTAGTAATGTATAAAGTACCTGCAACGGCTTCCATTTCTTCTTCCATGATAAGAAGATCTTTTGTCTTGGCACCAACGATAACGTCAGCATCAACACCGTGCTCATGAAGCCATTTTACCTGAGGATATACGGGAGCAGTTCCCAGACCGCCTGCAACAAAAAGAATCTTTTTCTGCTTTAATTCATCAATCGGAGTATCGATTAATTCCGAAGGTCTTCCCAAAGGTCCTACGAAATCGCTGAAAGCATCTCCTGTTTTAAGACTTTTCATCTTAAATGTGGATGCACCGATAACCTGAACAACTATGGTGATAGTTTCTTTCTCTCTGTCATAATCGCAGATGGTAAGAGGAATACGTTCTGAATCCTCATCGGTTCTTACGATTACGAACTGACCGGGTTCGCAATTTGCCGCTACGTTCGGAGCTTTTACGACAAATTCATATATGGAATCTGCCACAAGTTCCTTGGCTTCTAAAATACTGTACATTACTTTTCCTTTCCTTTCCGTAAACCTTAGTACTCGAGGTTCACACTTCTTTCTTTTATAATGTAATAATCGCCTTTAGCATTTATTTCCAGCGTTCCGTAATCATTGGGGTCGTTAACGTTAACCGCAAATCTGAGTCCGGTTAACGATCTTAAATCATCGTTTGCGGTATCAACATAATACTCGTTAATTACGTAATAAATGGTACCTTTGATATTAACGGCATCTTCAATGATGTATTCGAATTTACCCTGAGCAGTTGTGGCCTTACCGTCTGTATCAACCAGGCCTCCAAGAGAATATCTGTAAACAGTTGCAATATTTGCAGCATCTGCCCATGACACCGTCGCGTCATCGATTTTAACATTGTATTTTCTCGTAATAATAGTGCTGGGGATTCCTTCTTCATTATAGGAAATAAATCTGAATTCCGAAGGTCCCATAGGCATTATCAGAGGATATTCGTAAAGAGTCGCATACATATCGGGATCAACTCTTTCTTCCTCTTTAACGCTTGCTCTGTAGCATACATAATATGTTTCGCAGTCAATATCGGAATCGACTTTGATAAGAATAGGAACGTTATACGAACCTGATTCGATTGAAACCTGAGGTGCAAGAGGTATTTTAACCTTAATATTGTATTTTGCCTCATTCATTTCACTTATTACACCGTATTCATTAACAAATATTGCTTTAATGTCATATTCGCCGGATTCAAGATAAATCGGTTCGGTATAAAGAAGTGAATTTTCATCAGGTTCCGAACCGTCCATTGTATAATAAACAAAACCGTTTATCGCACTTAAGAGTTCAAGATAAAGAGTTTCGTCGTATTCGCCTTCTTTATATGAAAACTCGGGCTTTTTGCAAAGATATTCCTGGAACTTTGTAACAATTTCACTGTCATTACATGATAAAAGAAGGTCGTTTATGCCTTTCCAGTCCTGATTATCATAATAAATATTAAATATTCTCTCGTAAGTATCCGTGGCAAGATCGGGATTTTCGTTTGCTATTTCTTTTAGGATAAAGATTGCGTTATTGTCCTGACCGTCATATAAATAACAGTTTGAAACAGCAAATTTTATCTCGGTATTGTTAGGATCTTTTTCTATTGCTTTTTCATAATAGTCGATTGCAGTTTCGTAATCTTTGTTTCTGTAAGAAGTTTCTGCCTGCTCGATAAGATAATCGATGGACTGTCTGTCGATAATCTTTCTTACCATAAAAATGCAGCCGAATATGGCTCCGATAAACAAAAGAACGACAAAAAGCAAAACAATTTTTGTTAAAATGTTTCTGTTCCAGAAATCAACCACGGAAAGAATCAAATCCTTGATAGCACCTACTTCGTTAGGATCTTCCTCATCCCAGTCATCTACGGAATCGATAACCTGTTCTCTGGAAACATGCTTGTTTTTCTCGTAGTATTCGCTCCTTGATTTTGGAACCTTCTTCTGTTTTTTAACTTCAACCACATCGATTTCTTTTGTATGGTCAAAAACACCGTCAATATCAACGGAGAGATCTACATCGGGATCGTATTCGGGAACTATATTAATTTCTTCACCGCACACTTCGCAGAAAAGATTTCCATCCTCCAAGTGTGAACCGCAGTTAGGACATTTCATATTTTCTTCCTTACTCTACTGAATTTACAAGATTACTCATTAACATTGCAATGGTCATGGGACCTACACCGCCGGGCACGGGTGTGATTTTTCCTGCAACGGGCTCAACGCTTTCAAAATCAACGTCACCACAAAGCTTTTTGCTGTCGGGATCCGGTCTGTGAATACCGACATCAATTACAACAGCACCTTCTTTTACGTATGAAGCATCAATCATTTTAGGTTTGCCGATAGCAACAATAAGTATGTCTGCCCTCTTTGTAACTTCGCTTAAATTCTTAGTTCTTGAGTGACAGATTGTAACAGTAGCGTTTTCTCTTAACATAAGCATGGACATAGGTTTTCCTACGATATTGCTTCTGCCGATAATAACGCATTCCTTACCTTCGATTTCAACATTGCTTCTCTTTAAAAGCTGAATAATACCGGCAGGTGTGCAGGAAACAAAGCCTTTTTCACCGATGGAAAGTCTTCCGACATTGATGGGATGAAATCCGTCAACATCCTTGTCGGGATTGATTCTTCTTATAACCTCATCCTCATCAAAATGTTTGGGCAAAGGAAGCTGAACAAGAATACCGTTAACCTTATCATCGCTGTTTAAATCATCGATAAGTTTTAACAGTTCTTCCTGTGTCGAATCCTCTTTAAGATTGTATGATAAAGAATTGGCACCTATATATTCACATGCTTTCTTTTTATTATTTACATATACGCTGCTGGCAGGATCTTCACCTACCTGAATAACAGCAAGCGTTACTTCAATACCTTTTTCTTTAAGAAGAGCAACTTTTTCCTTACACTCGTCTTTAATCTGAGCTGATATAAGTTTTCCGTCGATTAATTCAGCCATTTTTTCCTCCGAGAATATTAAAAATTTAAACAAATGTCAAGTTTTGTTTTAGAAAAGACCTGTAATCTTGCCGTCTACGACATCAATTTCTAAAGCTGCGGGAGCTTTGGGAAGTCCGGGCATGGTCATTATCTGGCCTGTAATTACAACCACAAAACCTGCGCCGGCAGAAACATAGCACTCTCTTACTTCGATATTGTAATTAGTGGGACGACCGAGTAATGTAGGATCGTCAGAAAGTGAATATTGTGTCTTCGCAACACATACAGGCATATTTGAGAAACCAAGCTTGCTTAATTTTTCAAGCTGTTTCTTGGCTGTGGATGAATAATTAACACCGTCTGCGCCATAGATTTCTTTTGCGATGGTTTCAATCTTTTCTTCAAGCGAAAGTTCATCCTTGTATAATGGATGATAATGACTTTCTTTGGTTTCAAGAGTTTCAAGAAGAGTCTTGGCGAGTTCTACACCGCCTTCGCCGCCCTTTTCCCAAACTTCCGAAAGAGCAAAGCTGCAGCCTCTTTCAATACAGAAATCTTTTACGAAATCTGTTTCTGCTTTTGTATCTGTTATAAACGAGTTAAGCGTAACAACTACGGGAACAACGTATTTCTGAAGGTTTTCGATGTGTTTTTCAAGATTTACGATACCTTTTCTTAATGCGTCAAGGTTTTCAGCCGATAACTGATCCTTGGGAACTCCGCCGTTATACTTAAGAGCTCTGACGGTTGCAACAAGAACGATTGCATCGGGCTTAAGTCCTGCCATGCGGCATTTGATATCAAGGAATTTCTCTGCGCCCAAGTCTGCGCCGAATCCAGCCTCTGTGATGCAGTAATCTGCAATCTTTAATGCAGTCTTTGTTGCTCTTACAGAGTTACATCCGTGAGCTATATTTGCAAAAGGTCCGCCGTGAACGATAGCGGGTGTATTTTCAAGTGTCTGAATAAGATTGGGCTTAAGCGCATCCTTAAGTAATGCAGCCATGGAACCTACTCCGCCCAAATCTTTTGCGGTAACGGGTTCGCCTGCAAAATTGTAAGCAACAACGATTTTTCCGAGTCTTTCTTTAAGATCTTCCATATCGTTTGCAAGACAAAGGATAGCCATAATTTCTGATGCAACTGTAATTACGAAATGATCTTCTCTTACAACACCGTCAGCCTTTGCACCAAGTCCTATAACGATATTTCTTAAAGCACGGTCATTCATATCGAGGCATCTTTTCCATACAACGCTTCTTGTATCGATTCCAAGCTGGTTGCCCTGCTGAATATGATTGTCAAGTAATGCGGCAAGTAAGTTGTTTGCAGAAGTAATTGCATGGAAGTCGCCTGTAAAATGAAGGTTTAAATCTTCCATCGGAACAACCTGTGCCATTCCGCCGCCTGCAGCTCCGCCCTTAATGCCGAAGCAGGGTCCGAGCGAGGGCTCTCTTAAAGCGATAACGGCTTTCTTGCCCATAAGTCCCAAAGCCTGTCCGAGACCAACGGTTGTAGTTGTTTTACCTTCACCTGCGGGTGTAGGGTTAATAGCTGTAACCAGAACAAGCTTACCGTCTTTATTATTCTTAACGGAGTCGATATACTCATCGGATAATTTAGCCTTATATTTTCCGTATAATTCCAAATCGTCTTCAGGGATTGAAAGAAGCTTTGCAACCTCTGTGATAGGTTTCATTGTAGCACTTTGAGCAATTTCAATATCAGATTTCATAATCGTCTCCTTTTATTATTTATCTATTCCTGTGAATTCATCATGGCTGTAAAATCAGCCTCATCCATCAGAATCTTTCTGGGTTTGGTTCCTTCTTCGGGACCTACAACTCCTTTGGATTCAAGCTGATCCATAATTCTGGCAGCTCTGTTAAAGCCGATTTTAAAGGCTCTCTGCAAAGCACCGATTGATGCTTTCTCTTTGCCGATAATAAACATTCCGGCCTGTCCGAAAAGTTCATCCAGGTCTCCGCCGGGAGCAGCTACGGTACCGCCTGCACCGTTATTTTTTACGGTTTCCATTATTCTTTCATCATACCCTTTTATATTCTGGTTTTTGATGAAATCAACCACATCAAGTACTTCGTTGTCGGAAACAAAACATCCCTGAACTCTGGAAGGCTTGTTCATTCCCTGAGGGAAGAAAAGCATATCACCTTTACCGAGAAGTTTTTCTGCACCGTTTGAATCAAGAATCGTTCTTGAATCAATACCCGAAGATACGCTGAAAGCTATACGGCTGGGCATATTTGCCTTAATAAGACCTGTAATAACGTCTACGGAAGGTCTCTGAGTAGCTATAATCAAGTGAATGCCTGCGGCTCTTGCAAGCTGAGCCAGACGGCATATGGATTCTTCAACCTCTTTGCCGGCAACCATCATTAAATCGGCAAGCTCGTCTACTATAATCACTACCTGAGGAAGTTTCGATATAGTCGGATCTTCTGCGGCTTTTTCGTTATAGCCCTTCAAATCTCTGACACCTGCATCAGCAAATTTCTTATATCTGTCTTCCATTTCGCTCACACCCCAGTGAAGCGATGCACTAGCCTGCTTGGGATCGGTTACAACAGGTAATAAAAGATGAGGAATACCGTTATATACGCTTAATTCAACAACTTTAGGATCAATGAGTATAAGCTTAACATCTTCGGGATGAGCCTTATATAAAATGCTCATGATAATTGTGTTGATACATACGGATTTACCTGAGCCCGTAGCACCGGCAATCAAAAGGTGAGGCATTTTGGCAATATCCGAAATAACAACCTGTCCCGATAAATCCTTACCTACCGCAAAAGCAAGATTGGATTTGGAATTGTGAAAATCCGAGGATTCAATCAGGTCTCTGAAAGGAACGGCCGAACTCTCAGAATTAGGTACTTCGATACCTACCGCACTCTTGCCGGGAATAGGTGCTTCGATTCTTATATCAGCAGCGCCGAGACTTAATTTAATGTCATCGGATAAAGAAACAATTCTGCTTACCTTAACACCCGGAGCCGGAGTAAGTTCATATCTGGTAACTGCTGGTCCTTTTGAACAGTTCGCAGGATCGATTGAAACTTCAACACCGAATGTAGAAAGAGTTTCTTTTAACTTATTAGCTGTTTCTATAATGTCATCGCCTTTATTTTTCGATGATCTGCTACCCTTGCTTAAAAGCGTAACAGGCGGAAATTTATAAGGCTTTGAAGGTGCATTATTCTTTTTCTCTTTATATAAATCAAGCGTGGGATCGACTGAAATCGCACCCTGCGCGGGAGCAGAATTTTCAATCATCGAAACAGCACCCGGAGTCATTTTAACGACAGGAAGCGTTTCGTCGACTGCAGGAGATTTTACGGTATTAATAGGTGAAATCTCGTTGTTTACGGGCTTTGATTTAACAGGTGAATCATCATTATAAACATTGATGGGTCTTATTTCATCTGCGTTCGGATCTTTCTTTATGTTCTTCGCATGAATCTGATGAACATCAGCCGATTCGCCTTTATTCTCTTTATGTACGGATTTTTCATTTTGTGCATAAAGAATATCATCCGAAATAGGTTTTATATCCGAAGGATTAACATCTATAACCTTTGATTTTCCGGCATTTACATTCTCTTCGGGATCTTCGGTGATTTTATAAGAAATTTTCTTCTTTCTTGCGGCTTCTTTTTCTCGCATTCTTCTGATTTCGCGTTCGGTGTATTCTCTTTCTGCCTCAGGATCAGGGTCGTCGAGATCATGATATTTCGCATATAAAATCTTCGAATATCTGACAATGTATTTGCCAAACATAACAACGATACTTGCAATCATCAATACGATTGAAAGTATCCAAACAAGCGCTCTTCCGCAGCTTATATCAATAATATATGCAAGCAGTCCGAATACAGCACCGCCGCCTTTACCGTTTAAATAAAAGATTTTCATGGACTCGGTAAATGATGCACTGCTTATGCTTGAATAAGCAAACAGATGTGCAATCATACCTACGCAGGCCACAAAAAGAACTGCCGAGATTACATTGAAAACGGTTTTCTTGGTCGTATCTTTAACAATACAGTAAACCGTAGTAAGTATCCCGACAATCGGCAGAACATAAGCAGTAAAGCCAAACAGTCCTTTTAAAAACTTGGTAATAAAAAGACCTATTCCTCCGTCGAATAATCCGAGAGAGAATAAAAACATAACTGCAAAAAATACAAATATACCAAAGTAAATAAGTACTTTTACATAGTCAAATTCATATTCCTGATTAGATGTGTTTCTCTTATGTGATGTATTCTTTTTATTCGAAGTACGTGTGGAAGAACTTCTTTTTGAACCGCTTCTTGAAGAGGCGGAAGTTGTTCTTCTTTTACGATTACCGTTAGATGTCATAATAATCTTTGCCCTTCATATCGGTTATATCAAATTCAAGGTCATCATCTTTAAAGTCATAATCGTAAGTAAGTTCTCTGGCTACGTGCGGTTTAGGACCGGGAAGAGGGTTCTTAATAAAGCCCGAATTGCTCCTGTCGGGAACTGTTTCTACAAGGGTAAGGCCTGAAGTTGTGCTTCTCATATTGTCTGTAACCTCCTCATTGTCTGCAGCTGTCTCTATTGTAGTGCCGGATAAGGATTCAGAAGATTCCTTGACAGGTATAACCGGTTTGGGTGCTTCAGGTACAACCGCAGGAGCATTTTGAGGCACAGGTTTAACTTCAGGCTTAATATCATCGGTTTTCTTACTTTCGATTTTACCCGAAGCAATAGTAACGGCCTTTAAATCCTTTTCATCCTCTTCTGCTTTTGCAGCCTGAGGTTCGGTTTTACCCTGATATGCAGGCTTGTAATTGTTGTATTTTTCCTCTTCATCGTCTGCCGCATTTTTGTATTTTGCTGTCATCAGTTCATTCTCGGCATTCGAAATGTCTTCAACACCGAGTGCAAAATTCGGAAGTTCAAAAAATCCGACTGCAGTGATAAAAATGAAGAAGAAATTAAGAATATACGAATATTCGCATGTATTAAATTTTATAAAAGTAAATACGGAAACAAAATCAATAATAATTACCGCGGGAAGTCCTTTATCGAATTCGTTTCTGATAAAAGCAAAAATGGCTATCGCAGCAAATACAAATAACGCTATGCCTTCTATTCTGCCTTCCATCGGAGCTTCGAAAGATAAAGAAAGTCCTCTGGGTATAAATGAATAAATGTAATTCATTACATTATCCATTTTATTAAGTCCGTTATTATAAAACAGACTTAAGCATAAGAATAACGATCCTGCAAATGAAACAATATAAATTCCCGACTGAATAAATTTATTCTGGAAAATTGTTTCAGTATATTTTCTACACGTAAGTAAAAGTACGCTGACGGTTAATACAAGAAGTGATATTCCCAAAATATCAAACATTGCAACAAATCCGGAAAATACTCCGAGCGCAACAATGTAAAGCATCTGATATCCGTCAATTATATGTGATTTTCTGTTTAAATATACGGTCCAGGAAAGATAATACAAATATGCCACATATAAAAATGCAAGCATTGTATCAGGCGTAATGTTCATAACCGCATTGATTGAATACGGCATAAAAGATAAAAGCAATGCTACCAAAACGCCGTATCTCATACGGAATGAACGTTTTAAAAGAAAGTAAGCAAAAGCTATTATTCCTGCCTGAAGCAGTATATTAAAAGCATAAATCGGATAAACCGTTGAACTTAACTTACATAAAAGTCTGCATGCCGAAGCATATGTATAAGCAGCATATGAAGTTCCGGGAATATACTCGGTGCTTCCGACAGCATAATCATAATATGAGCTTACGATTTCATCGCCAAAATGAGAGGTGATTACCATAACTCTGGCAAAAATCATAAGTACGATAACGCTGATAATACCAACTATCTCATAAGCTTTGGATATAACCGGAAATTCTTTAACCTGAAACTTTTCCGGGATTTTAGGAACAACAAATTTGAAAACAAGAACAAGCAGGGCGGCCACAATAAATACAATTCCGTATCTTATAAGGATCAGAACTATCGCGCTACCTTCAGCCGATCCGACCATGCTGATCGAATAAAGCCCAATGGCACAAAAAAAGATTAAAGCAAATATCACATAAACTATATAATGATATATGTTTTTCTTTGTAACCATAAATTAACCTTCCCAAAATCAAAAACTAAGAAGTATATTTCTCAATGTTATAACGAGGACGTCTTTTGACTTCCATGTAAATCTTGCCTATATATTCACCGATAAGGCCTATCGATATTAACTGTACTCCTCCTAAAAACCAGATACTTACAATAAGTGATGTCCAGCCGGGCTCTACAGTCTTTAAGAAGTAAGAAACAAGTGCATAAACAAAAGCCGCTATGCTTAAGAACACACTTAAAAACCCTAAAAGAACAATGTATCTGATGGGTTTGACACTGAAGGAAGTAATGCCTTCAATTGCAAGAGCAAGCATTTTTCTCAAAGGATATTTGCTCTTACCGGCTACTCTAACTTTTCTGTCGTAATAAACACATTCGGTCTTATATCCGATAAGAGGAACGATGCCTCTTAAATAAAGATTTTCCTCTGAGTATTTAGAAAACTGTTCAAGTGCTCTTTGGGACATCAGTCTGAAGTCTGCATGATTGTAAATAGTCTTTGCCCCGAAAAAGTTCATTACTCTGTAAAAAGTCTGGGCTGTAACTCTTTTAAAAATAGAGTCTGTCTTTCTTTTATTTCTGACACCGTAAACAATATCGTTTCCTTCGTGATATTTATCTACCATCTCTTCAAAAACATCAATGTCATCCTGAAGGTCGGCATCAATTGAAATCGATATGTCACAGATGTCTTTTGCAAAAATAAGACCGGCGGTCAATGCAAACTGATGGCCTACATTGCCCGCAAGTTTAAGTCCTCTGACTTCTTTGTGTATTTTATTTTCGTTCTCAATTAATTCCCAGGTTTTATCCTTGCTGCCGTCATCTATGAAAAGAAGAAACGATTCGGGAGAAATCTTTCCCTTTTCGATAAGCTCCGAAAGTTTATTTCTCAAACTTTCAAAAGTTATCGGAAGCATTTCTTCTTCGTTATAGCAGGGAACTATTATCGAAAGAATATCCATACTAAATTTCCTTAAATGCCTGTTCAAGATCGGCAATAATATCGTTTACGTTTTCAATACCAACGGAAAATCTGATCAAATCAGGTTTTACGCCTGCTTCAAGAAGCTGTTCGTCGGTCATCTGTCTGTGAGTATGACTTGCGGGATGAAGCACGCATGAACGTGTATCGGCAACGTGTGTAACGATAGCTACAAGCTTTAATGCATCCATGAATTTAATGCTGGCTTCTCTTCCGCCCTTTATACCGAATGTAAGAACGCCGCATGTACCGTTAGGCATGTATTTCTTAGCTCTCTCATAGTAAGCATCGCCTTCAAGGCCGGGATAGTTAACCCATGCAACCTTATCCTGTGTCTTAAGCCACTTTGCAACAGCAAGTGCGTTTTCGCAGTGTCTCTGCATACGAAGGTGAAGTGTTTCAAGGCCTAAGTTTACGTAGAATGCATTCTGGGGAGACTGGATTGAACCCAAATCTCTCATAAGAGTCGTGGTCGCTTTTACGATATAAGCTGCTTTGCCGAACTCTTTTGTATATGTTGTTCCGTGATATGATTCATCGGGATAACAGAGACCCGGGAATTTATCGGGATATTTAGTCCAGTCGAAATTACCTGAATCTACGATACATCCGCCTACCGATACGGCATGACCGTCCATATACTTTGTGGTTGAATGTGTAACAATATCAACTCCGTATTCGAAAGGTCTGCAGTTAACGGGTGTGGGGAATGTATTATCCACGATTAAAGGAACGCCTGCTTCATGCGCTGCGGTTGCGAATTTTTCAAAATCGAGTACTACAAGAGAAGGGTTCGAAATAGATTCTGCAAGAACACATTTTGTATTCTCTTTGAATTCTTTTCTTAAATCTTCGAGTGAAATCTCGGGATCGACAACAGTGGTTTCGATTCCCATCTCTTTTATGGTAATTGTTAAAAGATTGAATGTGCCGCCGTATAATGCGGAACTGATAATAATATGATCTCCCGCATTTGCAATATTGAATACAGAATAAAAGTTGGCTGCCTGACCGGATGATGTAAGCATTGCAGCAGCTCCGCCTTCCATATCGCAGATCTTTGCTGCCACAAAATCATTTGTAGGATTCTGAAGTCTGGTATAAAAATATCCAGAAGCCTTTAAATCAAACAAATCACCCATCTGCTCCGATGTGTCATACTTAAAGGTTGTAGACTGATAGATGGGTAAAATTCTCGGTTCGCCTTTGGTGGGCGTCCAGCCCGACTGAATACATTTTGTTTCAATACTGTAATTGCTCATTTTTAAAATTCCTCGTAGTTCATTTATGTGTTTTATAAATTATTCTTCGTCCCAGTTGGTGTATACGTTCTGAACGTCATCATCTTCATCGAGAAGATCGAGTGTTCTCTGAAGGTTCTTGATAGCGGTTTCGTCATCAAGCTTGATGTAGTTCTGCGGAAGCATTGTAACTTCGGCCTGAGCCATGGGAATGTTGTTCTCTTCCATAGCCTTAATTACATCATTAATTGCATCGGGTGATGTGATGATTTCGTAGCTGTCTTCTTCATCGCTGAAATCGTCTGCGCCCGCATCAAGTGCGATCATCATAAGGTCATCCGCATCCATATCGCATTCTTCCTTGTCGATGATGATCTGACCGCATTCGTCAAACATGTATGAAACGCAGCCCTGTGTTCCGATATTTCCCTGTCCTTTGGTAAATGCGGAACGCACATTGCTTGCAGTTCTGTTTTTGTTGTCTGTAAGGCATTTAACGATGATTGCAATACCGTTGGGGCCGTATCCTTCGTATGTGCACTGTTCGTAAGTTACGTTGGCACCTTCGCCTGCAGCTTTTTTGATACCTCTGTCGATGGTATCGTTAGGCATGTTGTTAGCCTTTGCCTTTGCAATAACCGTCGCAAGTTTATAGTTATTCGCGGGATCGGGACCGCCTTCTTTTACGGCAACCGCGATTTCACGTCCGATGATGGTAAAAATCTTTCCTTTGGCTGCGTCATTCTTTTCTTTTTTGTGTTTAATATTTGCAAAT
>JAGCVT010000077.1 GCA_017962225.1 Lachnospiraceae bacterium | reverse complement strand
GGGCTCGTTTGTATGAAAATGGATTTTAATCAGGTCTTCGTCACCTGCGGCAATAAGAGAATTGCCTTCGAAATGTGAAGTGATGTAATCCGAAATTTCATCCTCGTCGAGATCCTTGTCTCTTCTGTCAATCAGAAGCTGGGTATCATAACGATACGCAAACTGATCGTCTTCTGCATCAATGCTTTGAATGGGTTCCATATATGAATTCCTCCTTAAAAATGTTTACACTTTATTTGTCCAAGCACCGGAACGGACACTGAAATATAATCAAATCCGATCTCTTTTAATTCCCTCATAAAAGATACATCCGATGCGAGTTCACCACATATGCCAACCGTAATTCCCGCGCTGTGTGCAGCACTTACGGTTGTCTTAATCAACTCTATTACCTTCGGGTCTTTCTGGTTATAAAACTTTTCTTCTTCGCTGTTTAGTCTGTCAACTCCGAGCGCAAACTGTGTTAAATCATTGCTTCCAACGGAGAAGAAATCAAACTCTTTTGCGAGCGTATCCACAACCTCTACAGCAGCGGGAGTTTCAATCATTGCACCAATCTTTATGTTCTCATTGAATGCAATGTTTTTATCCTTAAGTTCCGCTTTTACTTCGTCTAATATTTCCTTAATTTCCGCAACTTCATCCATCGATGAAATCATCGGAAACATAATTGAAATATTACCGTAATTTGAAGCTCGTAAAAGAGCCCTAAGCTGCGTTTTAAACATATCAGGCATTGACAAACATAACTTGATTGCACGAAGCCCGTTCGTCTCTAAATACGCAGGTGTTTTGTCATCGCCCAAATCGGCGGTTCGTAAAATAATATTTTTATCCGCTGCGTTTATCGCTGCAGCTTTATATATCTCAAACTGCTCTTCTTCTGAAGGGAAATCATCCTTACTCAGATAAATAAATTCCGTTCTGAAAAGACCTACGCCGTCTGCTCCGTTTTTTACAGCTTCCGCAACATCTTCTGCGCTTTGTACATTGGCATAAACCTTCATAAGAGCGGCGGTGTTATAAGAATCATTCGCTGCTGTATCATTATTGCCATCTGAAACAATTTCAGACTGTCTGCATTTACTCATTATCTCTTTGATGGTTTCTTCATCGGGATTGATGTAAATCTTTTCTTCATAACCGTCAATCAGAATAGTGCTGTCTTCAAGTGTTGAGATATCCTCAATCTCATTCACAATTATTGCAGGAATTCCTAACGACCTCGCTACAATCGATGCGTGCGAATGTAATGTATTCTTGGTAGAAATTAAGCCTGCGATGTTTTCTTTGCCGCGCCTGATTATTTCGGTAACGGACATGTATTCCGAGACAAGAATATTCTTCTCTCCTGCTGCAGAATTTGAAGATTCTTTTTTGCTGTCGTCTTCTTCCGTACCTGTATCCGAATCTCCGATATCCTTTAAGACAGCCCGTAATCTGTCCGATAAATCGTACACATCGCTTACACGGCCTTTGATATATTCATCACCGGTTTTTTTAAGCTGTGCTGCGAAATGTTCCGATGCTTTTTTGACGGCGCATTCCGCGTTTGATCTTTCAACCTCGAGTATGGTTGAAACGCACGAATCATATTCCTCGTCTTCGAGGATCATGATATAAGATTTTATGATGTCGAATACATCTTTGCTGAATTCGTTCGCACAAAGAGAAACCAGATCTTTTTTAACAAGACCTTTCGCTTTAAAATATCTCGCTTTTTGCTCCTTCGCATCATACAGCCCATCGTGCTTACATCTCACCTGTGAAGATATGGCTGCCTTTCCGACTGCTGTTCCCGGATAAACTGTTTTCCCCACAAACACGTTCATAATAGCCTCTCTTGTAAGTAAAAATTTCTAAGTCCTGTGCTACTAAATTAATTTTCTTCCGGCAGGAATTCCATGATTCCTTCTTCCTCTAATGCTTTTTTTGCAGCATCAGCCTCGTCTGACATAAACTGATCTGCTGGTATTACCGAATAAATTGCCTCGGTAACATTTTTATATTTTTTCATCATACCGTCATGATTTGCTTCGATTGCGCCTGCATCCTCGGATACCGCAGCAACCTCAAGCGATGCAGCGAGCGTGGATAAATCCTTGGCACCTATCATCTTGGAAGTGCTCTTTAACGAATGAACATGTACCTCGTAATTCTTCCAGTCCTTCGCATCAAAAGCCTTCTGAAGGTCAGCACCCTTCTCTTTGGATACTTCCGCAAACTCAGCTAAAACGGTACGGTAAAAACTCTCTTCATTCTGACAGTATTTAAGACCTGTCTTTGTATCTATGCCTGCATTTGTAAGTGCAGATAAATCTCCTTCTTTTACGGGCTCTTGAGAAGCCTTATCGTTTTCATCACGTACAAGCTCAACCTTTTCCTTAGGCAGATGTTTCATGAGCATCTTTTCAAGTTCGTAGCTGTCGATGGGCTTGGTAAGATAATCCGAAAAGCCCTCTGACAAATATCTTTCTTTGGCGCCCACAACAGCATCTGCGGTAAGGCAGATAACGGGTGCGAGGCTGCTCATACCGCCCTCGGTCGCACGTATGCGGTGAAGCGCTTCTGTGCCGTCCATTTCAGGCATACGCTGGTCCATGAGAATTATATCGTATGCAGTCTTTTCAGCCATATTAACGGCCTTAGCGCCGCCTGTAGCGGTATCAATCTGCATGCCTGTATTCTTTAAAAGATTAACCGCAACGGTTAAGTTGATTCTTGTATCGTCTACAATCAGGATATGAGCCGAAGGCGCACGGAAGGATTCTCTGTAAGTCTTCGCTTCGATAACGTTTGCTTTAAAGCGCGCCTGGAAATCTCCGACAGCATTCTCACTTACAACCTTCTGAGGAATACAAACCGTAAAAGTGGAGCCCTTGCCATACTCACTTACAACGGATATGCTGCCGCCCATCATTTCCAAAAGACGCTGCGTAATTACAAGTCCCAAGCCAGTACCTTCAACGGTAGAGTTTCTCTCCATCTCAAGACGCTGAAACTGTGTGAATAATTTCGCACGGTCTTCTTCCTTGATACCGATACCGGTGTCTTCAACTTCAACTGTTAAAAGAATTTTATCTTCGCTTTGTTTCTCGCCCTTAAGGGTAAGTTTTACGTGGCCTTTTTCGGTGTACTTAACAGCGTTGTTTAAGATGTTCGTAAGAACCTGTTTTACACGCATTTCATCGCCGAGAAGTTCGTTGGGCAGAGTCTCGTCGACATCAATGATAAAATTAAGGCCCTTATCCTGCGCTTTGAAAAGCACCATGTTGCTTAAGTTATTTAAAATCGATGTGAGTTTGTAAGGCGCTTCAACTAAATCGAGACGGCCTGCCTCAATCTTGGAGAAGTCCAGAATATCGTTAACCAATGCTAAAAGATTGTGACCTGCATTCTCTACATCTGCAGCATAAACGCCGATGTTTTTAAGAGCATCTTTTGCAATCTCGGAATCGATTTCTTTTTCTGCTTTAAGAGCACGACGGTCTTCACGAAGAATCATTTCGTTCATACCGAGCACTGCATTGATAGGCGTTCTGATTTCGTGAGACATATTTGCAAGGAAATCACTCTTTGCGTGGTTTGCACTCTCGGCTCTGACCTTCTCTTCCAGAAGTTCTCCCTGCTGACGCACGTAAGGACGAACGGTAAGCCATGCCAGAATACCGCCTACCAGAAGAGAGAAAATCAAAATAATCAGATAGCTTGAAATCGTTGAACGTGTCTGTGCGGAGAGCTGATCTTCGAACCAGTCCACTGCAAAGTCGACCGCTACAACGCCTGCAACATTACCGTCTGAATCAAACACGGGACTGTACGCGGAATAGAACTCGCCCCATTTATCTGTATAAGGAACTTCGTCGACTGCTGCCGTTCCGTGACCCGCGCTGTCAAGTGCGAGTGTATATTCAACTTCTTCGCCATATTGTGCGGGAGTAAGCGGGTCTAAGTCGAGTGTAAAGATATAATGCATTTCGCTTTGCTGCTTGATACAGTAAACGTATGTAAGTTCTACGTTGTCTCTGAATACCGCAAGAGTCTTATAAACTTCTTTAGACTCTTCCCCGCCTACATTGTCTTCTGACAGAAGTTTTAAAACATCTCCGTTAACCGATGCGGCGGCGCAGTTGGCGATATCAAGCATTCTCTGCTGAATGGATTTTCTGATACTGGATCTTGCTCTGGAAATTGAAACCGTGCAGAACAAAGAACTGGAGATTAAAAGAATAACCTCCACCATTATTAAGATTTTTGTTGAAAGACTGTTTTTAAACACGCAGCAATCCTCTTTATCTAATAATTTCGTCTATGGTTTGAACGGTACTGAAAGTACCTTTGTTTTTCTGAATAATGTCACGAAGCTTCTGCAGTTCGAAGTAGTTAACGTAGCAGATAAGCGTTTTGTTTTCGCCCGCAATCGCACCCTTGGATTCGATGATTGTACAGGTCTTGTTAAGGTCTTCCTTAATCGCATTGATAAGCAGATCTTCGTCCTTCGTAATAATCGTAACCTGTTTGATAGCTTCGAAATGATCTGTGTAACGGTCAATTACAAGCGATGCAACAACATATACAAGCAGGCTTAAAAGCGCTGCATTTCTGTCGATTAAAATAAATACAGCCAGATAAACTATCGAGTTAAATGCAATAAGAATAGGCATCATACTGTAGTTCTTGCCGGTCTTGTCGGTAATCTTTTTAAGAATGATGTTGGCTAAAATTTCCGAACCGTCGATACATCCGCCGCTGCGAAGAATGATTGAAAGTCCGAATCCTAAAACAGCTCCGCCGAATGCAACAGCAAGGAAATGCTCGGTGTTAAGCTGAAAAGGAATATGCTCAAAAAACGCAAGCCCCAAAGTATATGCAAGCGAGCCCGTGATTGCCTTAAGAGTAAATTTCACACCGAGGAAAAACGCTCCCGCGATTACGAACGGTGCAAAAATCAAAGCAACGCAGACTGAAAGGTTAAAGCCTGTCAGTTTGCTGATGATAATCGAAATACCTGCGGTACCGTAGTCGATTGCATCGTTAGGAAGCAGAATGCACGCAACGGAAAAACTCGCAAGCAGGGCTCCGATTATGATTGATATGTATGAAACTATTCCTGATAAGGTCTTATTCATTCTTCGGGTAAAAACTCCAGTATTTCGTCATCATTGTTTGAAACGGAAACCGTATCCGTACCGATGTTTTCTCTGATTACATCAGCGAGTACGGAATACATTTCCATCATCCTGTCGTGATTGCTGTCAATCACAAGCGTATCCTGAACGTTTGATGCAGCCTCGCTCTCTGCGGCAATTTCTGCCAGAGCGGAAGCTCCGATCATCTTCGAAGTACTCTTAAGCGAATGCACATACACTCCGTAATTCTTCCAATCCTTTGTGCGGTAACATTCTTTTATGTTCGCAGACTTTTCAACCTCTTCCGCAGCATACTCTCCTAAAAGAGACATATACATATCTTCATCGTCTCCGGTGAAAGCAATGCCGATATTAACGTCTACGCCGTTTCTTTTCAGAGCTTTTTTAAGTTCGCTCTCGCTCTCTTCTGCGCTCTCGCTCTTTGCGTCTTTTTCAACAATCTCCGTCTTATCCGCAGGAAGATATTCGATCAACATCTTCTCAAGCTTAGCGCTGTCGATGGGCTTGGTCAGATAATCGTTAAAGCCCATCTGAAGATATCTTTCCTTCGCGCCTCTAACAACATCTGCGGTAAGACAGATAACGGGTACATTTGCATTGAGTTTATTGTCGAGATTTTTAATCTCGTTCATGGCTTCGGTACCGTCCATGCCCGGCATACGCTGATCCATCAGAATTACGTCGTACGCATTGTTCTTTGCAAGTTCGATGGAGTCGGGACCGTTTAGTGCGGTATCAATTTTAATTCCTGTTTTCTTTAAAAGATTTTCGACTACAAGCAGGTTCATCTTCGTATCGTCTACTACGAGAATGCGCGCATCGGGAGCGCGGAAGGATTCTTTGTAAGCTTCGGTCTCCTGAGGCTTTGCAATCGCTTCTCTGTAATCGCCGAGAGGTTCTTCGTTTTCAATCTTCTGCCAGAGTTCGAACGAGAATTTGCTGCCCTCGCCATATACGCTTTCAACCTTAAGCTCGGAATCCATGAGCTCGAGCAGTTTAACGGTGATGGTCATACCAAGGCCCGTGCCTTCAATGTTACGGTTCTTAACCACATCGAGTCTCTCGAAGGATTCGAAGAGTTTTTCCATGTCGGTTTCTTTTATGCCGATGCCTGTATCTTTTACTTCGAAGTAAAGTTTAACGTTACCGTCTTTTCTCTCACGCTCTTCGACCGTAAAATCAACCGAGCCCTTTTTCGTGTATTTAACGGCGTTGGTCAGAAGGTTGATAATGACCTGATTGATACGTGTATCGTCGCCGTAAAGTTCCGAAGGGATGTTTTTATCAACCGAAACATTGAACTCTAACTTCTTCGAATTTGCCCTGTCGGAAATCGAATTGATAAGATATGCAATCTGCGTGCTCACACTGTAGCGCACAGGCACGATTTCCATTTTGCCGTCTTCGATCTTTGAAAAATCAAGGATACCGTTTATGAGTTGCAAGAGATTGTGTCCGGACTGCTTGATGTTCTGCGAATATCCTAAAATATCCTTGTTGTCGGTCTCACGGATAATCATTTCGTTCATACCGATGATTGCGTTAATCGGAGTACGGATTTCATGAGACATGTCAGCAAGGAAACGGCTCTTCGCTTCGCTTGCTTCGTCTGCTGCCTGTTTTTCGAGGCGAAGCATCTGCTGCTTGTATTCCTGCTCCTGCTTGTTTAATTTATCAAGAACTCTTGCAAGAACAACCGCTACGGCTACGCTTATGATGATCGAAATAACCGTTGCGATAATGAAACCGAGCACAAGTGTTACTACACCTTTTTCGACTTCGTCTTTGCTCGTTGCAATGCAGACATACCAGCCGGTGTTGGTCATTCTCGAATAAACGATGCCTCTTTTGACACCGTCGTAATCTTTGACATAAACCATCTCGTCGGAGCCTGTGTTAATCGCTTCGATAAGCGGTCCGTAGGGCGAGCCTTCAACACCCATTACCATCTTAGGAAAGTCTGCATAATCGTATGCGTCGTTCGGATGAACTACCATTCGCATATTTTGGTCGATAAGGAACGCATAGCTGTCTTCAGACACATTTGCATCCTCAATCATATCCACGAGAACGTCTACGAAAATATCCGCAGCAAGAACTCCTAAAAGTTCCCCGTCCTTGTAAACCGCTTTGGAAATCGTGATAACGGATCTTCCTGTATCGGAATCAAGGTAAGGAGTGGAGAAGAATGTCTCGCCGGTTAATGCGGATGTCGTGTACCACTCTCTTTCATGAACGAAGTCAACCGTTCCATCTGCCACAAAGTCCGATGCGCAGACCATTGTATTGTCGGGATATGTGAAATAAACGTCGTATACATATCCGTTTTTATTCAAAAGTTCGTTGCTTTGATAAAGATATTCGTGAAACTCATCATATCCTTTGAGTGTGATGTCGTTTACGGCTATCTCCGCAGCCAGTGTATCAATAATCGTTGCGTTGGTATTAATCCATGAAGTAAGTTCAAGCGCGTATTTCTGAGCAGCGACTCCATAATTATCCTCGAGCTGTGCTACCAGACTTTTCCTTGCTCTCTGGTAACTGATAAAAGACAAAAGTACAGAACTGCCCAGCACAAGCAGAACTATCATGATTGTCATTTTAGTTCTCAAACTCTTCATTTTTTTAAAAATCTCTCTTCCAACTAAATATTTTTAAACATTTTGACGCATTCAAAAGTACCGCTCTGAATGACATCTTCGGCTTCTTTTTCGTAACCCAGTTTCTCATAAAATCCGATGGCAACCAGACGGCTGTCAACAATGACCTTTTTGTAACCGAGTTCTTTAATCCATTTTTCGGCTTCGGTAACAGTGAGCGCTCCAATCTGTCTGCCGCGGTATTCCGGAAGTACCACAACACGACCGAGCACTACGCTTTTTTCATCAACCTCATAAAATCTGCAAGTGGCGATAGGGTATCCTTCGTCCAAAACAACGATGTATTTTGTACCGTCTGAGTCTTTCTCATCAAATTCGTCACGAAGCGAAATATGATGCTGACGATTCATCCCCTGTATTCTGACCGAATATGCGCCTGCGCGCTGCCATTCATATTCGGCCCTCATAACTTCCAAGTTATCCATTGTTACTCCGTTATTTCAAGAACCCTGTGAAGGGTATTAAGTACATTCTTTTTATCTTCGCTCCACTTTGGCGCGATTAAGATTTTCTTATCTCCGTCGCCCGTCATTCTGTGAATGACGATGTCAGGCGGAAGTATGTCGAGTGCATCTCTAATGAGCGATGCATATTCATCAAGCGATAAACACTCGAATTTGCCCGCGCGGTAATCGTCAGCCAAGTCGGTGTTTTCCAAGACGTGTAAAAGCTGAAGTTTTATTCCCTCTGCTCCGCTCTCGCCGACATATTTTACGGTCTCAAGCATTTCTTCTCTCGTCTCGCCGGGAAGCCCTAATATAACATGCACTATCGTTTCGATGCCGCGTGCTTTTAAGTTTCTAACCGCTTCATCATATGTGCCAAGCGGATATCCTCTTCGGATGTACTCTGCGGTTTTTTCATGTATAGTCTGAAGCCCGAGTTCAACCCAGACGGGCTTGATTTCATTTACTCTTCCTAAAAGATTCAAAACCTCTTCGCCTAAGCAGTCGGGACGCGTTGCAATCGATATGATTTCTACCTCAGGATGTGCGGCCGCTTCCATGTAAACTTTCTCAAGTTTTTCGATAGGCGCATAGGTATTCGTGAATGCCTGAAAGTATGCAATGAGTCCGTAGTCGCCGTTAGGTAACTTGCTTTCTATGCGCTTCTTTCCAAGTTCAATCTGCTCGGTAATCGAAAGCGCAGAATCCTCTGCGAAATCACCCGAACCTCCGGCAGAACAGAATATGCATCCGCGGTTTCCGAGCGTGCCGTCTCTGTTAGGACAGGTGAAGCCTGCGTTGATTGAAACCTTGTAAATCTTTTTGCCGTATATACTCTTTAGATATGAATTTAACGTCCTTTGAACCATACCTTTCTATTTTATCATAAAAAAAGTCCCGAAGATATAGTATTCTTCGGGCTTTTTAGCATTTTTTACGGTTTTATTCGTGATACTCGTAATTTACATCTTCATCTATGATGGACAGCATGCATTTTGCGACGTTCGGATCGAACTGTGTGCCGCAGTTTTTCTCGATTTCTCCGCGCACAACATCCTGCGGAAGATAGTTTCGATAACTTCGGTTGGAAGTCATTGCATCATAGCTGTCGGCTACGGAAATAATCCTTGCAAAATATGGTATATCTTCGCCGGCTTTCTGGTCGGGATAGCCTTTTCCGTCGTATCTTTCATGATGCCATCTTGCACCAATCATCAAATCCGGACGGCTCTTAATTTCCTCAAGAATGTCAGAACCTATAGCAGGATGTGTTTTCATTATGGCGTATTCTTCGTCGGTCATTTTTGATTTGCTGTTGATGATTTCATTCGGAACACCGATTTTTCCGATATCATGCAAAAGTGCCATGTAATAAACACTTTCGCAATCGCCTTCATTCAGTCCAAGTTTCTCTGCAAGCATCCTCGAATACTTCGCCACACGTACTGAATGACCTTTGGTATATTCGTCCTTTGCATCTATGGTATGCGCCAAAGCTTCCATGACTTCTACGGAAAGGGTTTTGATTTCTTCTTTGGCTTTGATGGCTTCGTTGGTGGCCATCATGTTTTTGATGATAACGTAGAATGCCCATATGAACAAATAAACAATTATGTTTGCAAAGGCAAAACTAACAAAAGCAATTTCTTCATTTTTACCGCTCATTATAATCATCGGAAAGGCTATCGCTGAATACAACATAGAAAAAGCCAAAGGCGGAATTATAAATAGTTTCCAATTAATTCTTATATTCTCCTTAATAAGTTCAGAGAACCTCGAAACTATTAGGCGATAAAAAAGCCAAACAGCAAAAGAACTAACTATAATACTAATAATGCTTAATATGTTTCCTAAAAGGGGAATGCCGAAAATATTTCCTTTTGAGTCTGCTCTTACAGATGAGAAAAACAAAACAATAATCATTAAATATAAAAACAAATACTGAGCACCGTTCTTTATTTTAAGCCATTTCGTCCCAATAAATGACAAGAATAATACTATAAACGGAAAAATAATAGAATTAATTAAAGAGGCGCTAAAAGAATAAATATCTGTTTTAAGAGTAATAAGCAAATCACCCGTAATCAGGTATAATGGCAACTCAAATAATGTATAAGAAAGCACGACTGATAAAAAATACCATTGCAGAGGAAACGCAATTAAGGTCAGAAAAAAAACACCAACTTTACTTCTTCCTTCTTTCCAAAAACATTTTTTTACAGAAAGAAGAAATACAATAAAAAGATATATATAAAAAATCCACGAAAGAATTTCATTAATTACATCAACTATTATTTCCATTTATATTTTTATCCTCTTTTCTTTGCTTTCACCAGCAGGAAATCCGGCTTGTGGAAAAGGTCGTCGTAGTCCGGATATTTCGCGAGTATTTCTTCGTTCGGAAGGGGCTCGATCATGTGCTCGATCGAAAAGCCTGCGTCTACGAGTGAATTGACGATGGTTGAGAACATTCTGTGATATCTCTTCACGTCTTCTACGAACCATTCGGAGCTTGCTTCTTTTTCTCTGCCGTAATTGGTCAGATTTAAGTGAAGCTTGTTGCCGTTCTCGTCTCTGGTCCATCTCTCACCGCCTGAAAAGCACGTTGAAAGCGGGCTCTCCTGTGAGAAAATGAAGTAACCGTCTTTTACGAGAAGGTTGTTTATGTTTTTAAGCACTCCGTCGAAGTCCTCGATGTAGTGAAGCGCGAGTGAGCTGATGACAAGATCAAATTCTCCGTCAATCTCGTTTAAATCTTCCATCGCAAGGTTTAAATAGGTGATCTTAGGATCTGAGTTTTCAGCCTTCGCTACCTCAAGCATCTTCTCGGAAATGTCGATGCCAACTACTTTCTCAGCACCCATTCTGATGTAATCCTTGCAATGCTCTCCGAAGCCGCAGCCAAGGTCAAGAATTCTTAAGCCTTTAAGGTCGGGTAAGAGTGAGAAAAGAGCAGGTATCTCGAAGAGATTGTTAGCATTTTTCTCTCTGTTTCTTAAATCTTTGTAACCTTCAAAGAAAACCTCGTTGTCAAAAATGTTTTGTTTAGCCATTATTCATTCCTCCTTAATTTTTACATTAAGGTAAAGCCATCCCCACTTCACCGAAAGACAATTATATCTGTTTGGCAGCAGATTCTCAACCACCATTTACATTCTGTATATACATTTCCTTGGGAATCATCGGAGTCTCAAGTTCCGCGATTGTTTCGGGCGATAAATGAAGAGATGAAGAATACTCTTCTCCTGCCTTTTCAAACTTCGCAAGCAAAGGATCTGCTACAGGTGCAGCCGCAGGAATATTAAGCATCGGAGTCTCCGGAACGCAGAGGATATCAGGTCCGCAGAAACATCTGTCGCACATAGTTCTTAAAGCGTCAAAATTGCCGTCCCAGTCAGGGAAACCGCAGGCGCAGATAACAAGTGTATGCATCTTTGAAAAGTCTGCGAGAGCTTCGTGGCGAACAGTACCGTCAGCCTCTTCGACCATATCCATTTTTACAAGCGGAATCGTTCTGTCAAGAAGCGCCTTTAAGTGCGAAGGCATGGAGTAACAGTAGAGCGGAAAGCTCCAAATTATAAGATCAGCCTTTACGTATAAATCAAGGATTGCGTTTTGGTCGTCTTCAATCACGCAGTGGCCCTTTCCCTGTTTCCAGCAGCCAAAACATCCCATACAGGGAGCAATATTCTTTTCGATTACGTTGATCACATTAACTTCGTGATCGCCTGCTTTGTTCATTCCGCGAAGAAAAGCTTCCGTTAAGCGGAAGGTGTCGCTCTTCTTTTTAGGGCTTCCGTTAAGCACCAGTATTTTCATTTTCAAGTCTCCTTTTCCAGTAATTATATTTTGGTTTTGCCTGAAATAATATCTTTATAATCCACCAGATTTTTTCTAAGCAGATTCGGCGTATCAAGTCCGTAAGGACATTTGCTCTTGCAAAGTCCGCAGTCCACGCACTCGTCGATTTTAAGCATGTTCTGCTGCCATTCTTCGGAAAGGAAATTCTTAGACGGTGAACGTCTTATAAGCTGTGACATACGTGCGCAGTTGTTAATCTGAATACCGACCGTACAAGGCATGCAGTAACCGCAGCCACGGCAGAAATCACCCATGAGACTCTTTCGCTCTTCTTCGATAAACGCTCTGATTTCGTCTGTCATCACGGCATCTTTTTCGAAGAATGAAAGCCACTCATCCAGCTCTTCTTCACGCTGAATGCCCCAGATAGGAAGCGCATTGTACTGGCTCATAAAAGCCATGCACGCATTGCTGTCGGTAAGAAGTCCGCCTGCCAAACCTTTCATCGCTATAAAGCCCATTCCTGCCTTTTCAGTCGCCTCAACCAAAGCAATTTCTCTCTCATTTGCAAGATACGAAAACGGAAACTGAAGCGTCTCGTAGAGGCCGCTTTCAACGATTTCCTCAGCAACGCCGATTAAGTGCGCAGTAATACCGATATGTCTTATCTTGCCCTGCTTTTTAGCCTCAAGCATGGCCTCATACATACCTGTTCCGTCGCCCGGTTTATAACATTGTGATGCACAGTGGAGCTGATAGATATCAAGATAATCCGTACGAAGATTTTTAAGAGTTGTCTCAAGATGCTGCCAGAATACTTCGGGCGTTTTAGCCTGAGTTTTGGAAGCAATATAGATCTTGTCACGCATACCGTCGAACGCTTCGCCCAGCTTCTCTTCGCTGTCAGAATACGCTCTCGCGGTATCAAAGAAAGTCATTCCGCCTTCATACGCTTTT
>JAGCVT010000076.1 GCA_017962225.1 Lachnospiraceae bacterium | reverse complement strand
ATATTTTTGAACCTCCTCAATAATGTTTTTTGGGGTTGATGCCCCAGCTGTAATTCCCACCAGGTTAGCATTAGCCGGTAATTCCAAATGCAACTCCTTAAGTGTCTGAATGAAATAGGTTCTTTCACAATGCATTTTGCTAATTTCGTAAAGCTTGCGGGAATTGGAGCTTTGCGAATCCCCTATAACAATCATAACGTCAGCTTTTTCGGCAAGTTGCGCTGCCTCATTTTGACGTTCGCTCGTAGCGTTGCATATAGTATTCACAACGCTAACATTATCATCATAACAAATTCCTTTTAAAATATCAACTAAATCTTTAAATTTATTGATGTTAAAAGTAGTCTGCGAAACTACGTAAATATCGCCTTTTAACACGCCTTTGAGAGCATATGCGTCATCCTCGTTTCCGACAACGTAAGCAGGAGTTTCGCACCAACCTTTTATACCCTCAACTTCAGGGTGTCCGTCGTTGCCGATTATGACAATTGTTTTGTTGTTTTGTGACTCTGTATTTACTAAATTCTGAATTCTTTTTACGAACGGACATGTCGTGTCAATTATTGTAAAACCGCGCTTTTCAATACCTTCGTAGATGTTTTTTGCAACACCGTGAGACCTGATTATGACGCAGCCCTTGGGAAGTTCGTCAAGCTCTTCGAGCGAGTTGATTTCCTTTACTCCTTTATCAAGAAAATCATTAACTACTTCCTTGTTGTGAATAATCGGTCCGAAAGTATAAATAGTTCCGCCTTTTTCAATTTCTTCATACACCGTGTCGACAGCTCTTTTTACACCGAAACAAAAGCCGGCCGATTTTGCAAGTACAACTTCCATTTTTCACTCTCCAAAAATGTGTCAATTGGGGACGGTTCCGTTTTGACTTTTTTGATCAATTTAGAACCGTCCCTGATTGATCATTTTTTACTATCAATAATCTCCAGTATTTTATCTTTAACTTCCTCTATTGTCATGTCGGAGGTGTCAAGATATACTGCGTCTTCAGCCTGCTTAAGAGGGGCGATTTCTCGGTTCATATCACGCTCGTCACGCTCGATAATTTCCTTCTCGATTGTATCAAGATCGCAGTCCGTGCCTTTTTCTTTTAACTCAAGATATCTTCTCTCAGCTCTTACCCTGCTCGAGGCTGTAAGATAAATCTTGCACTCTGCGTTAGGAAGAATGTTGGTTCCGATATCACGGCCGTCCATAACGACATCGTTTTCTCTCGCAAGCTTTCTCTGAAGTTCAAGTAACTGTGCTCTAACCTTACCGTTTGTTGAGCTTGCGGATGCCATGTTGCCCACTTCCTGGGTTCTGATAAGGCCGTTAACGTTCTCTCCGTTTAAAAGAACAATCTGTGTCCCGTTTTCGTATTCTATCGATACATTTGCTTCGCTGCAGTATTTCTCATAGCCTTCGTTATCGTCAATTTCCACGCCTTTTCTTAATAGGTACAGCGCTATTGCACGATACATCGCTCCGGTATCAACATAAATAAAACCTTTTTCCTTAGCCACAAGCTTGGCGATTGTTGATTTGCCTGCACCTGCAGGACCGTCGATTGCAACATTAAATCCCATTATGAATTCCTCCTAAAATAATTAATTATCCGTCTGTCTCTCTCCGGCTAAAAAGCCTGTACTGAATGCAATCTGAAGATTAAATCCTCCCGTAAATGCATCCACATCGATTACTTCACCCGCAAAGAAAAGATTCTTTACAAGTTTGCTTTCCATGGTTTTAGGATTGATATCCTTAACACTCACACCGCCGTGAGTAATGATAGCTTCGTCAAAATCTCTCGTGCCTTTTATGGTAAGCGGAAGCCTCTTGGTGTAATCGAGAATTTTCTTTCTCTCTTCCTTTGTAATCTCATTACACTTTTTATAAATATCCACGTTGGCAAGCTCGCATATCTTTAATCCGAGCTTGATTGGATAAATGTTTCCGAGTATGTTTTTTAAATCCTTTTTATTGCCTTCTTTTAATTCTCTTATAAGTCTTGCATCAAACTCATCGTCGGAAAGCGCAGGTTTTAAATCTATAAGTACCTTAATATCTTTCTCATCACTTCCCGCAATAATTGAGCTTGAAGTAAGCACCAGCGGACCGCTTATTCCAAAGTGGGTAAAAAGCATTTCGCCCATTTCTTTGTATTTGAGCTTGTCTTTTATGAGAAGAGATAAAGTAACATTCTTAAGCGAAAGTCCTGTCAGTTCAAAAGGCCATTTTTCAAATGTTTCAAGAGGAACTAGTGCGGGTTTTAAGGTCGATATTCTGTGGCCTTCGTCCCCTGCCCATCTTAAGCCGTCACCTGTTGAACCTGTGGACTTGTAACTTATACCGCCTGTTGCAATAACAACCTTGTCAGCCTTTATAATTTCGCCGTCATCGGTCTTTACACCGACTGCGCGTTTACTCAAGCCTTTGTTCTTTAAATCTTCTTCTGCGTCGATTTCGAGGCTTTCAGTGATAAGGCTCTTTACCGAAGTATTTAATCTTAAATCAACGCCGGCTCTTTTAAGAGCGTTATTCAGTGCCTTAATGATATCCGAAGAATGGTCGCTTACCGGAAATACACGGTTGCCCCTCTCTGTTTTAAGAGGTGTTCCGTTATCTTCTATAAGCTTCATTAAATCCGCATTGTTAAACTGCGAAAAAGCACTGTATAAAAACTTCGAATTGCTGACTATATTTTCAAAAAACTCATCTCTCGTGCAGGCATTGGTAACATTGCATCTCCCCTTGCCCGTGATAAAGAGTTTCTTGCCAATTTTTTCATTTTTTTCAAGCAGAACCACATCGTCTCCTGAGGCAGCCGCACTTATTGCAGCCATCATTCCCGCGGGTCCCGCACCTATCACAATCGTCTTCATTTTTGCGCCTTTTCTACCATTAAAAATTTTACAAAAAACGCATAAAAAAGTAAAGAAAAAAGGGTTATAAAAAGAATCCCGATGATATTCATCGGGATTCTTTAAAACTTAGTACTCTAATTTTTTTCCGGCGATTATTAAATTCTTGTTTTT
>JAGCVT010000075.1 GCA_017962225.1 Lachnospiraceae bacterium | reverse complement strand
TAATCAGGTTAACAATGTTATTGCTTTCCCGGGTATCTTTAAGGGTGCGCTTGAAGGCAGGGCAAAACAGATAACCGAGGAAATGAAACTTGCTGCGGCAACAGCTATTGCAGGTCTTATACCCGAAGATGAATTAAACGAAGACAATATTATTGTTCCGCCTTTCCATCCTACAGTCGCAAACGTGGTATGCGAGGCAGTAAAGAACAACATTTAATGCAGGGGATTTTATGAATTACAATTCCGATACATTATACAAACTGATGATTTTGTATATGTTAAAATCGGCGGCAGAACCTTTGACCTTATTACAGATAAGCACGTTTTTTGTCGAAAAGGAATATACGGATTTTCTGAAGATACAGGGGCATGTAAAAGCTCTCGAAGATCAGAATTTCCTGGCCGTCAAAGAAAATCACAATAAAACACTTATATCCCTTACCGAGGAGGGAATGGAGTCTCTTCAGTATTTTTTAGGAGATATAAGTTCCGAGATTAAATGTGACATTCAGGAATACCTGAAAGTCAATTCAACCGAACTTAGAAGAGAGGCATCCATCGTTTCGGACTATTACAAGAATCAGTACGGCGAGTATGAAGCGATTCTCTGGGCAAAGGACAGGGATACCGAACTCTGCACGATTAAGATGACTGTGCCGAGCGAAAAAATGGCTGCCGCAATCTGCGATAACTGGCAGGAAAAAAATCAGGAGATTTATCAGTTCTTGACTGAGAATCTATTCTAAAATAATTATGGACGGGGAATAAAAATGGCCGACAGGAGAAGAAAAAGAAGAAAGAAAAAATCCAATTCCGTATATAAGGTCGTAGCTGCTGTAGTAGGTGTCTGCATGGTAGCGTTAATAGGCCTTGTTGCTTATTATTTTATCAGCAGCATGGACTTCAATTTAAACGTTAAGACACCGGGTACGATTGCCGAAGTAAAAGTGCTTCCGATATATGAAGCTGCCGTAACACCCACGGAATGGGCGGAGCTTGAAAAGAGCGTGCCTGTGGAAATCAGCCAGAACCTTCAGATAATGATGGTCGGCGATATGCTCATGCATCTTAATGTTACACAGTCCGGTTTTAAGGATGACGGCACTAAGAATTACGACCATCTTTTCGAAAGAATATTACCCGATATTCAGGCGGCTGATATAAGAATCGTCAACGAAGAGATAGTATTTGCCGGCGAAGATATGGGCTTTTCAGGATATCCTATGTTTAATACCGCAGAAGAAGTAGGCGATGCCGAAGCAAAAGCGGGCTTTAACGTAATTCTTCATGCGACAAACCATACCATGGATAAATGGAAACAGGGTCTTTTAAACACAATCAATTTCTGGAAAAAATATCCCGATATTATGGTGCTCGGCGTAAATGAAACCAAGGAACAGCAGGATGAAATTACCGTTTTTGAAAAGAACGGAATGAAGATTGCTCTTCTTAACTATACATACGGACTTAACGGAATGCCTCAGCCTGACGATATGCCTTTTGCGGTCAATCTGATTGATGCGGATTTAATGGACAGGAATATCAAAAAGGCTCACGAAGTGGCAGATTTCGTGGTAGTTTTAATCCACTGGGGCAATGAATATCAGCTTTTTGCATCAAACGATCAGAAGTACTGGTGCAACTGGTTTCTTGAAAGAGACGTAGACCTGATAATCGGTGCGCATCCTCATGTTATTCAGCCTATCGAATGGTATACAGACCCTAACGACGGTGACGAAATGCTTGTTTACTATTCGCTCGGCAATTATGTTACAGGTACCAGAGCAGCCAGAGCAGGCGTATATGAGCAGGCTGTAGGCGGCATGGCAAAAGTCGAACTTACCAGAAACGCACAGGGAGAAGTCGTTATTTCAAGATATGGTGTTGAGCCTCTGGTAGCCAATATCGGTAAGGGCGGATATCAGAGTATTTACACATGTCCTTTAAGTGAATATACTGAAGAGGAGAGGAAGAATACTATTCTTGCTTCAAACGACCCTACTTTCACAATAGAGAACTGCGAAAATCTTTGCGAGAAAGTATGGGGCGATTTGTATAATGCAGGTGAGAAGGAAACCTGGATAACAAAAGAGTATTAGGAGGGTTAAAAAATGAGTGGTGAGAAAAAATCATCAAGATCGCCGTATTTGCTTATTTCAGCAATAGCATTTATTGTTCTCGGCGCAGTTGTAATCTGGTTCAGAGCACCTATTGCAGGTATGGTTAACAATATCTTCAAATGGGTTGCTGCAGGAATTCTCGGCGTAGTTGCAATCATCAATATTATTGCATTTGTCCAGAATACAAAAGAGAAGATAAAAGAACTTATTATCGGAGCGCTGGCTTTAATTGCGGCGGTAATTCTTCTTATCTCCGACGTTGCTTTTAAGATTGAAAACCTTTTGCTTATCGTTGTAGGCGTTATGTTCGGTTTATACTTAATCGTTGAAGGTTTCTACAAACTTAAAGCTGCATTTGCAAGCAAAAAGAAATCAACCAAGGCATGGTTTGTGCCCCTGATTTTAGGCCTTGTAAGTATCGTACTCGGTGTACTCCTTATTTATCTTGCAGTACTTGCCAAGATCAGCACAGTAGTATTTGTTGTTATCTTCGGTGCAATTCTTATTTATGCAGGAATTCAGAACATCGTAAATATGTTCTTTAACACGAAAGATTAAATATAAAAAGTGATTTCAAAAGGGCTTTTTCGTATGAAGAAGCCCTTTTTTACTGTTCATAAAAAAATAGATAAAGCGACTTATCGGATTAACTTGACAATAAGGTACTCATGCGATAAAATATCATTTGCGTTTAAAAATGTGCATTTAGCTCAGCTGGATAGAGCGTTTGGCTACGGACCAAAAGGTCGGGGGTTCGAATCCTCTAATGCACGTACAACAACAAAAAGAGTGATGCCAGGGGTGCATCACTCTTTTTTGAAAGGGGAACGAAGGTCGTTCGAATTAACACAGTCGAAGCAGGAGATTAAAGGTTTACTTTGTCGACGAGAGTGGCGAATTCTCGGCGATATTCGTCTTTCAGGGGAATTGTGTTAAGTTCTTCGACTATGTGATCTAAACTGCCGTCAGCGACGTATTCGCTGTTTCTTACTACCATTGCAAATTCTGCAACTGCTGCGGAGAAGATGAAATCTTCCGAAGGCTTGTCTGTGTAGTAATTGGAGCCGATTTCGTATTCAAGAAGCTTGGATTCGTCTTCGTCGGGCTCTTTGTAACGAACGGAAAGTGTAAGCCAGTCGTTTGATTTAAGCGCTTCATCTGTAAGGTTGCTTGTCTGGTATTTAAGGTCTTTGCCGTTTGTTGAATTTTCTTCTGTTGTGGGAACGATTTCGTAAAGGACTGTTACTGAATGTCCTGCACCGATTTCGCCCGCATCCTTTGTATCGTCTTCAAAATCTTCGTTGTTAAGGGCACGGTTTTCGTAGCCGATAAGTCTGTATTCGGAAACGTACTTGGGGTTAAATTCAACCTGAAGTTTAACGTCTTTTGCTACTGTGAGCATGTTTGCTCCGAGTTCTTCAACGAGGACTTTCTTTGCTTCGTGTAATGTGTCGATATATGCGTAGTTTCCGTTGCCGTCATCTGCAAGAGTTTCCATTCTGGTGTCCGAATAGTTGTACATACCATATCCTAAAACCGAAAGGTAGATGCCCTTTTTAGCCTTTTCTTTAATCTGCTTTGAAAGGTCGCTTGCAGAGGATTTTCCTACATTGAAATCACCGTCTGATGCGATGATGACTCTGTTGTTTCCGCCTTTTATGAAGTTTGCTTCGGCAACTCTGTAGGCTTCATCGATACCGCCGGTACCGTTGGTGGAACCGCCTGCTCTTAATGATTCGAGGGCTTCCGAAATTTTATCCTTTTTGTCGCCGCTTACGCCTTCGAGTACTACATTAACGCCGCTTGCATAAGTTACGATTGAAACAGTGTCTTTTTCGGATAGGTTGTCAAGTAAAAGAGAGAAAGATTCTTTTACGAGCGGGAGTTTGTTCTCATCACTCATCGATCCTGAAACATCTACAAGAAGTACAATATTTGAATCGGGAGTATCCGAAAAATCTATTGCTTCAGTCTGAAGTCCCAAGTGTAAAAGTTTATGTTCGCTGTTCCAGGGACAGGTTGAAATTTCTGCGTTTACTCCGAAAGGATCATTTCCTTCGGGACCGTCGTAATTATATGTAAAATAGTTAATCATTTCCTCGGCTCTTACTGCGCCTTCGGGAATTTCTTTAAGGGTGTAGCCGCTGTTGATAAGTCTTCTTAAATTCGAATATGAAGCTGAGTCAACATCTGCAGAAAAAGTTGATAAAGGAGAAGTTGAAACATCCTTAAAAACATTTTCTCTTATGTTGTCGTATTCCTCGGTATTCCAGTTGATTCCGTCTTCGGGCACGCCCCATAAAGCGCCATCGAATCCAAGAGAGTTTTCCGATTCAGCCAATGCGTAGAATGCATCTCCGGTCTTCATACTGTTCTCATAAAATACAGGGTATTCAGCGGGTTCGGAATCGACATAGTTAACGTCACGTTCCGGAGCTGTAGCAGTAACTGTGGTTGTTGCCGGTTCTGATGCCACTGTGGTGGTTGTTGTAAGATTGGCCTGACCGCAGGCTGTAAGAGATAAAAGAGTAGTTGAAGCTATGATACTTCTTAAAACAGTTTTTCTTTTCATAATCATTCCTCCGTTTTTTGCTGTACTTAGAAATTTTATTTGTTTGTCACAGTTTTTTCATTGCTTACATCTCATATACGGATTCATCGTAAAAGATTTATGGGAAATTTTTAAAAATTTTTTTAAGAGTATTGAGATTATGTGTTTTTTGGCTGATAATTGAAGAAGAAACGGATATCTTTTATGAGAAATTTGTTTAAAGAAAGAAGATTACAAAATGGAAAACTCATATAAATTTTTTAAAAATACGTCATGTGAATACTATCCCTGCCATAAGGGAATCGATGAAATAAACTGTCTTTTCTGCTATTGTCCGTTATACAGGCTTGAAAACTGTCCCGGAAATCCCGAATTTAAGACAAAAGGCGATAAAACAATAAAGGTCTGTACAAACTGTACATTCCCTCACAAAGCAGAAAATTACGCAAAAATAAACGATATTTTAAAGAATATGTAAGAGCCTCTAAAAATTGATTTAAGAAGCCCTGCAAATCTTGTGCCTTTGCCCCTAAAATGTTATAATTTATGGGTTAAGGGCATTTTTATTTTTTGGATAAAAAAAGGGAGAATTCAATATGATTTCAGGAAATTCAAAGAAGGGTTTTAAAGACTTTGCAGTCAGAGGCATTTCATTGCTCTCAACCGCTGCGCTTTTGTTTTCCGCGGGATGTACTTTAGGCGGTTCGAACTTTTCCGCAGTCGATAAAGATATCAAAACCGATTATCATGCACTTATATCTGCTTCAGGCAATAACGGCAATACAGATAACGGAAGTGATAATCAGATAAATACGCCCGACAATAACAACGGGATAAGCAATCCCGACGGAACGGATACTAACGATAACGGAAACGGTAATGCCGAAGACAAGGCCATTATTCCGGGCGGATTTTTATGCGTGGATAACTGCGGATTTGAAGTATATAATTCGGGTTCGTTTGCAAACCGTGCCCAGGGGATATACAAAATAGTTTCAGACGGCAGAGTGGAAGAATATATTGAGTTTTACAATGTAAACGACAATCTTTATGCTTTTTATTCGGGCAACGGATACGGCGGAATGGAATTCTTTACAGACGATTATGTGGGATTTTCTTCCCAAACAGCCAACAGCATGAGAGTTAAGATTCTTTCTTTTTCCGGTGCAACCAACAACGGATATTACATTTCGGGCGGCAAACCCGCGGAAATGGATATGGTATTTACCGAAGACGGCATTGAATTTACCGATTACGATACTTCATCAGGCGATACATTGTTTGCTCCCGCTGAAGTAAAGCTTGAAAGAATTACCGGCGAAATGGGTTACCTCGACGGATTTGCTTATATGGATGACGAATATTCCGCAGAGCTTCTCTGCGAAGACCTTGATATCGAAACAACCGATATTCCCGATGAAATATTAGGCGGATGGATTCTTTTAGGAGATCTTGAAAGCGGAATAGCTTTTGAATTTACCGAGGACGGATATGTTCAGGCATATCTTAAAAACTACAATACCGAAGTAACATTCCTAAGAGGCACTTATACCGTCGGCAGGGAAAAGGTTAACGGCGGAACAAATATTTACATGAACATTGTTTATTTCGGCATGGGACAGGGATATCCTTTCAATCTTTGTTACAAAATGGATGGAGATAACCTTGAGCTTGTTAAAGGCAATTCAGAGTACGGCGAAGATGTAGCATGGGAAGGAGCGATGTTCATTCCTTACGAAATGAGCAATATCCAGAGACAGAATTTTGACGGGTCGGCAGCAATTTCCGCAGGTTCGGTTTACGGAACCTATGTTTCCGATGACGGCCAGATGCTTTTACTGACCGAGGGAGATTATTTCTATCTTTACAAAACCGTAGATCTTGAAGATATTTCGGATTTTGTGGAAGGTCATTTCGAAACAACTCCCGGAAGTCTTGAACTCTACGAACTAGACTATGTGGACGGAAATGACATTTATTACGGATTTATAGCTTTGATGGAACAGGACAAGCTGTCTTTGACCATAAAAGAAACAGGTGAAACAATAGATTTTACACGTTATTAATTTGTGGTAAACATTGAAAAGCTGATTTGTGTAAAGGGGGAGGAAAAATGAATCATAAAAAAATCAAAAGCTTTTTGTTAAAAAACATCAGAAAAACTATAGCTTTTACTTCAGTACTTTCAGTGCTTTTTGCAAACGGATGTACTTTTGCGGTTCCCTCGGGAAGTGAAATTACAAAAGACGATATTTCAAATTCTCATGCTGCGATAATTGAGGATACCGGCAGTACTGATATTGAAAATGTAGATATATCAAAACCCGAAGTAACCGAAGGTAATGAAAATGACAATGAAAACGATTCGTCTGAAACCGGTGCAATTGAAAATGATCTGGGCGGCTTTATAATTCCGACACCCGGTTCTTTTGCGGACAGGGCTCAGGGACTTTATAAAGTTGAAGGTGAAAAAGATACCTATGTTGAATTTTATGATATAGGCGATAACCTCTACGGATATTATTGCGGAAAGGCGCACGGAGCTATCGAACTTTTCGCGCTTGATGAAGAAGGTTTTGTATCAAAGACCTCCGATTCCATAGAAGTTCAGATGGTGACCTTTACAATGGAAAACAATCATTCATATCTCTCGGGCGGAGTTCCCGCAGTTGTTGAAATGACAATAACGGATGACGGAATTGAATTTTCAAATTACGATACGGATTCCGGAGAGATGCTTTTTAAGGATAATGCAAAGCTCACGAAGATAGAGGGCGAACTCGGACATCTGGAAGGTTTTTCTTATGCGGATGAGGAAGAAAGTGCAGAAACCCTTTGTAATGAATACCATATCGAATTAACGCATAATCCCGAAGAAATTATCGGAAGCTGGATACTGCTCGGAGATCTGGCAGGCGGAGTGATAATTGAATTTACCGAAGAAGGTTATACTCAGGTTTATATGAAATCCACCAACAGGCCGGTTGTCCTGATGAGAGGCACTTATGTTACCGGAAAAGACAAAGTCAACGGCGGAACAGATGTTTATCTGAGTTTTCACTACACGGCCGATGATTATATTATTAAAAATAATTTCTGCTATGTTCCCAAAGATGATTCGCTCAGCATGCTTGTGGGAAATACCGATTTCGGAATGGATTTTTCCTGGGAAGACGCATTGTTCATTCCATACGATATGAGCAGCATGCCCAGACAGGTGCACACAAAGACCTCAACGGAGAAACCCTATAAGGATATAATGGGCTTATATATTTCCGAAGACGATTATATGGTGCTTATTTCCAGTGACGGAATGTACAGGGTTTACGATTCGATTGAATTAGAGACAGCAGAGTTATTGTCTGAAGGATATTTCGAATCGAATCCGGGCGGCCTTATCCTTTATGATATGAATAATCCGGAGGATGAGAAAGGGTACGGGTTTATAGCTTTTATGGAAGAAGGCGTTTTTGATTTAACATTTTATGATACTAACGAAACAAAAGAATTTTACTTTGTTTTTAATTAGGTGATTTCATGGAATCGACATTAAGAAGAACGTGGTCGGAGATTAATCTTGACTCGTTAAAATTCAACTACAACACAATACGTAAAAAAATCGGCGGGAACGTAAAATTCCTGGGCGTGGTAAAGGCTGATGCTTACGGGCACGGCTCAATAAACGTAGCCAAAACACTTGAGGAAATCGGTGCCGATTATCTGGCTGTCAGCAGTATCGATGAGGCAATGGAGTTAAGAGTAAACGGCATAAAAATGCCCATACTTATTTTAGGACATACTCCGAGAGAACAGGTAGACAGGCTTATTGAATACGATATTACTCAGGCTGTAACCTGCAGAGCCAAAGCGGTTGAATATTCCGAAGAAGCGGTTAAGCTCGGCAAGACTTTAAAGATTCATATTAAAGTCGATACCGGAATGTCCAGACTCGGATATCTCTGCGAAGGCAATTATTTTGACAACGGCATAAAAGGAATCTGCGAAGCACTTAATATGCAGGGACTCTATGCTGAAGGTATTTTTACTCACTTTGCGGTATCGGACGAGCCGGGCGATGAGGCCTACGAATACACCATGCATCAGTTTAAGCTTTTTAAGGATGTATGTGCAGAAGTTGAAAGAAGAGCAGGCAGACGTTTTGAGATTAAGCACTGTGCCAATACGGGCGCCGTTGCAAGATACCCTGAAACATATCTTGATATGGTACGTCCCGGACTTCTTTTATACGGTTACGGTGAATTTGCCAAGGAAATGGGTCTTAAGCCGGTGATGACTTTAAAGACCACGGTTTCCACAATTAAGATTTATCCCGAAGGAACGAAGATCAGTTACGGCGGTATTTTCACAACTGACAAAACCACCCGAATCGGAGTTCTTCCCTATGGATATGCGGACGGCTTCTTCAGATGTCTTTCGAATAAGTGCAAGCTCTACACCGTGGACGGACCTGCGTGCGTCAGAGGAAAAATATGCATGGATATGTGTATGCTTGATATCACGGATATGATGAATGTTGAGGTCGGAAGCGAAGTCGAAATTTTCGGCGAGAAAAATCCTATCGAGGATCTTTGTGAAATCGCAAATACGATTCCGTACGAATTAACATGTGCGGTAAGTAAGAGAGTTCCGAGAAAATATATCAAAGACGGAGAAGTCTTTGAACAGGAACTGATGCTTAGAATGTAGGAGATAAAAATGTTTCGAATCAGTGAGAATACAAAAATAGGCGAACTTTTAAGAAATTTCCCCGAAGCTGCCGGAATCTTACAGGAGATGGGCATGCATTGTCCGGGCTGTCCTTCGGCACAGAACGAGACTCTTGAAGAAGCCTGCATGGTTCACGATATGGACGTGGACAGTCTCATAGAAGATCTTAAGGGATTTTTGGAAAACATGTAATTACAAATCTTTATTTGCAGATTTGATGAGGGCGGGTTATGAAAACATTATTAAAGAATGCAAAAGTCGTAAATGTATTTACCGAGAAAATCGATTTTACAAATGTTTTTATCGAAGACGACAGAATCACAGGCATCGGAGATTACTACAAAGATGAAGATGCGGATGAAGTTGAGGACCTTGAAGGTAGATTCCTCTGCCCTGGATTTATTGACGGACATATTCATATCGAAAGTACTATGATGGTTCCTCCGTCACTTGCGCAGGCGGTCCTTCCTCACGGTACAACCGCGGTTGTGACAGACCCTCATGAGATTGCAAATGTATGCGGTGTCGACGGCATCAAATACATGCTTGAAATGAGCGAGAATATTCCTCTTCATGTATTCGTAATGATTCCTTCATGCGTGCCTGCAACATGCTTTGATGAAGCAGGAGCCATTCTAAATGCAGAGGATATCGAAGATTTATACAAAGAAGAGAGAATACTCGGTCTTGCTGAAATGATGAATTATCCCGGAGTTATTTACAATGATGCTCCGACAATGGATAAAATAAATGCCTGCGTGGAAAAAGGCAAACATGTGGACGGACATGCACCTCTTTTATCAGGAAAAGATCTTGATAAATATATCTCTGCGGGAATTAATTCGGACCATGAATGTTCTGATGCGACAGAAGCCATGGAAAAGCTTTCAAAAGGCCAGTGGATAATGATTCGTGAAGGCTCTGCAGCCAAGAATCTTGAGAAGCTCCTTCCTTTGTTTGAAAGCCCTTACTATCAGAGATGCATACTTGCAACGGACGACAGAAATCCTGCGGACATCATAGCAGAAGGTCATATAGACAATATCGTAAGACTGGCAATTAAGACGGGAAAAGATCCCATACGCGCCATTAAGATGGCTACGCTTAATCCCACACTCTGCTTCGGTATTAAAAGAATGGGTGCGATAGCATGCGGCTACAAGGCAAATCTTTTGGTTCTTGACAATCTTGAAAACATTGATATCAAGGATGTTTATTCAAACGGCGTAAAGGTCGTAAAAGACAAAGAAATCTCGGGCTTTTCGATTCCAAAAGCCGAGGATATCATTACAGGCAGCGTGCTTAATTCGTTCCATATGCCCGATCTTAAAAACGATGATTTTTATATTGAGCCCAAGGGTACAAAGTGCAGGGTAATCGAAGTGATTCCAGGCGAAATACTTACGAACGAATGTATACTTGATATCGATTTTTCAAAGAATAACGGAATCGATATTGAAAAAGATATTTTGAAACTTGCTGTAATAGAGCGACACAAAAACACAGGGCATAAAGGTGTCGGTTTTATTAAGGGCATAGGCATTAAAAACGGTGCTTTGGCAGGAAGCGTTTCACACGATTCTCATAACTTAATCGTTATCGGAAGCAGTGAGGAAGATATGGTTATCGCGGCCAATCATATCAAGAAAATCGGCGGCGGACTCTGCGTTGTAAGCGAGGGTAAGGTTTTATCCGAACTTCGTCTTCCCGTAGCAGGTCTTATGAGTACAAACTCTGCGGCTGAGATTGCCAAAGCGAATGTTGAATTAAGAGAGAGTGCCGAGAAGATTGGAATAAACGAAGGCATTGAACCTTTTATGAACATGGCTTTCGTATCTCTTCCCGTCATTCCGGTATTAAAGATGACTACACAGGGGCTTGTAAACGTCAACGATTTCAAACGTGTTGATTTATTCGTCGAATAAGCCTGACAGGAGAATTAAATGATTTACAGATCGCTTGCACTTGTAAGCATGGCGACATTCTATATTATTTATTTTGCCAAACTTTTCCTTCAGAAAAAACGAGGGATAAAGGTATATAAACTCGCGCAAAACGAGAAAAACAAAAAGAATATTACAGAGATACTTCTTAAAATCGTATCGTTTACGCTTCCGGTGCTTGAACTTGTAAGCATAATAATCGGAAGATCGTATCTGCCTATTATGGGCAAGGTAATCGGAGTTTATTTCGCATTCTTTGCGGACTTCCTTTTCCTTAATGCCATTATATCCATGAAAGATTCATGGCGCGTCGGAGTCGCAGAGGACGAAAAAGACAGGAAACTTATTACCGGCGGAATATATAAGTTTTCAAGAAATCCCGCATTTCTTGCATTTGACTTACTCTATATCGGTATAGTGCTGATGTATTGCAATATTCCTCTAATTGTATGCACGATTGCTGCGATAGTTGTATTCCATCTTCAGATTTTAAGCGAAGAAAAGTTTTTGGAAGAGACCTTAAAAGAAGAATACGTCGAATACAAAAAGAAAGTCGGAAGATATCTCGGATACGGAAAGTTTTCATTCCTTTCCGTCAGAATGTACGCTTATTTTATACTGTTTATCTGGTGCATATTTTATATTATTACGCTTCTTTTATACGCGGGACCTTTGCTTTCGTGGATATGGATCTGGATTATAATCGGAGCCTTTGCATTCTTAAGATTTATGATGCTTAAGTTTGCGATAGACAAAGACAAGAGACTAAAGATTCCCAAGGCGATAAAAATAATTTATTATGTTTTATTTGCCTTTGCACTGACTGTATTTTGCGTGGTTGAGTTCAATGTATTCAGGGCAATGAATTCTGAACCCGAGAGAAATCTTGACTATGTAATTGTGCTTGGTGCGGGCGTAAACGGTACCACACCTTCAAAGCCGCTTGCTAAGAGAATAGAAGAAGCATACTACTATATGTCCGATAATCCGGACACACTGCTTATAGCTTCGGGCGGTAAAGGACCATACGAAAGTATCAGCGAAGCCGAATGCATTAAGAACGAGCTTGTAAAACTCGGTGTCGACGAATCAAGAATAATTCTTGAAGATAAGTCTACAAGCACGATAGAGAATTTAAGATTTTCCAAGGAAATAATAAACGACGACAGTAAACATGTCGGCATTATAACGAACAGTTTTCACGAATACCGTGCGGGACTTATAGCAAGGGAAGCAGGTTATGACAAGGTTTATTCTGTTCCTGCGGTTACGCTGTTTCCTGTGGGAATTCATTACATGTTAAGAGAATTTTTCGGAGTTGTGAGACTCTGGATGGAATACGGAAGGGTTATTTTATGAGCCAAATAAAAAAAATACTTCTCGGAAAAGCTGAATGTGCCATTGATTTGGGCGACGGAAGCGAGAGAGGCGAATACGTCAGTCAGGATTATATTTTAAATGTTTTAGGACGTCCGATGAGAGCAGTATCTTTAATGACTTCATATTATCCTTTGGATGAAACTTTCCCCACACGTGCGCATGATGCATTCTCGGATAAGGAAATCACTTTCCAGTGGGATTATCCTTACGACGATTACGAGACATACAAGGGCGGACTTATAGGTGAGCTTTCCAAAGAGCCTTTCAACTGGATGAGAGACGTTCGAAAGCATGGCCAGGACGTATGCCTTACAGTCACAATGGATACTAATATTTCCGACGATCATATTAAGGCAATGGCTAAAGATTTATCCACCTTCGGAAGAGTAATGCTTCGTGTAAATCACGAGGCAGGCGGGGACTGGTTTTCTTTTACGAAGAGAGCATCCTATGAAGACATTGCTTTATTCTTCGCACATGTGTGTGACATCTTCCACGAGGAAGCAAAGAACGTAAAATTAATCCTCTGCTTAAACGGTCTCGGACCCGACAATGTTAAGATTGAAAAAGAAGAGGAATTCACTCCCGCAATCAAAGCCTGCGATATATTCTCGATGGACCGCTACATGTCTCTTCACTGGGGCTGGCCTTATGACATTGCAAAGAAAGATACAAAGAATTATTACAGGGAAACCGTTGCAAATATTTACGATATGGGCAAGCGTACAGCCAAAAGATTTGAAGCGGTAGCCGGTGAAAAGAGACCGATGGTTTTATCCGAAATGAATGCCGACGGCGATGTAACCGGACCTTACGAACAGTGCGATATGTTAAAAGAATTCTGCGACATGTTAAAAGCGGATTCCGAGAAATGGCTTGAAGGTTTTACCTTTTATCAGTTCAGAGACAGAGGACGTTTGGGACTTGAATGGGAAGATCCGAACAATTCAGAGGTAGGCATAAAACTTCCTTTGATGGATACTTTCAAAGAAATCATAAATGACGAATATTTTATGCCGAAGATTTCCGAAAAAGAAGATATTAGCATTCCCGTTAAGTTAAGATGGGGAAGCGCGGAAGACAGCGAAGGAGTGGCAATTCCTTTATCGTTTGAAAAAGAACCCGTATTCTGCGAGGCATATTTTGAGGATGAGCTTAAAGATGCCAATCTTATGATGGAATTAAACGGAAGATGGTTTTACAAGGCTCCCGGTACTACATTCGTTGATTTTATGCCTGCTTTCTTTGAAGGTAAAAAGGCAGCAGGAAAAGAGCTGACACTTAAGATCTTTGCTCCTCCCGCGACAGGCGAAAACGATTCATCACAGGGAGACGACTGGACCATAAACTGGTACTACACATTAAACAAATTACCGGAAATCCGGATTGAATATGAAGCAGTAATTTAATTTAGAGAGGTTTGAAATGGAAAGAATTATCACAAGTTTGCTTGAAACGGATGCTTACAAGTTTTCGATGGGACAGGCAATTTACCATCAGTTCTCGGACTACAAGACCACATGGGATTTTAAATGCCGTAATACCGATGTTAATTTCACACCCGAAATGGTTGAAGAGATTAAGAATCAGATTAGACTTTACTGTGATTTAAGATTCAAGGAAGACGAGCTTGAATACCTTCACAACATCAAATGGATCAAGGGTTCATACGTTGACTTTTTAAGACTCTGGAAGCCCAGATACGAGGATTTTATAATCACTACCGATGCAGAGTGCGGACTTGCAATCGAAACCAAAGGAACATGGCTTAACACATCCATGTATGAAATCCCTACACTTGCCATCGTAAACGAAGTTTATTTCAGAATGGCATACAATTACGACGAACTCTTCGAAAGCTTTAAGGAAAGACTTGCTGCCAAGGTAGCCAAACTTGAAAGCGGCGAGTACGAAATCAGTTCTTTCTCTGAGTTCGGAATGAGAAGAAGATTATCCGCTGAGGCACAGGAGCTTGCGGTTAAGACTCTTCACGAAAGCAAAATTAAGAATTCGACATTTGTAGGTACATCAAATGTTTACCTTGCTAAGAAATACAATATCACGCCTGTAGGAACCATGGCTCACGAGTGGATTATGTGCGTAGGCCAGGGTAATCACAAGCACAATCCCGCATATTCAAACTGGTATGCGCTTGATGCATGGGTAAAGGAATACGGCGTGTTAAACGGAACCGCTCTTACGGATGCCATTACAACAAAATGCTTCCTTAAGGACTTCCAGTTAACCTATTCCACTCTTTTCTCGGGATGCCGTCATGACTCGGGCGATCCTTACGAGTGGGGCGATATGATGATTGAGCATTATAAGAACCTTGGCATTGATCCGATGACCAAGATGCTTCTTTTCTCAGACAGCCTTGATTTTGACAGAGCAACTGCCATCAACAAATATTTCAAGGGCCGCGTAAAAGTTGCTTTCGGTATCGGCACATATATTGCAAACGACACCAAGGTACCTGCGCTTAACATCATCATGAAGACCACCGCATGCAACGGAATGGATGTTGCAAAGATTTCCGACGTTGAAGGCAAAGGCATGTGCAAGAGTCCCGAATACATTCATTACCTTAAAAGATGCATAGAGTGGAGATTAAATCATCCCGATGATTTGTTACGATAAGGAGATTTTATGAGATACAATTTCAGAACACAGAATGTCTGTGCCGTTCAGATAAGTTTTGACCTTGAAGGGGATAAGGTTTCAAACATCCAGTTTTTAGGCGGATGCAACGGCAATTTAAAAGCAATTTCAAAGCTTGTCGACGGTATGAGCGTTGATTACATCGAAGAAAAACTTAAAGGCAATACCTGCGGCATGAAAAACACATCTTGTGCGGATCAGCTTGCAATTGCCGTAAGACAGGCATACGAGGAGAGTAAGAAGTAATTTTATTCGGGGGAGAGGGCGATGAACGGATATTTTTACGGATGGTATATGAAATGTCAGTCGAAGGATTCGACAGTGGCATTTATATCGGCAAGACACAAAAACGGAACGAACGAAACAAGTTCCTTACAGGTTATCACCGAAGACGGCGCATGGAATATCGATATGCCGGGTACTGCTTTTAAGAAAGACTGTGCCAATATTTTCCTTGGCAAAAACAGATTCGGCAAAAACGGTATCAGAGTGAATATTGATAATCCCGATGTCAGAATTAAAGGCAAGCTTGATTTCGGTCAGATAACTCCGATTAAATACGACATTATGGGACCGTTTGCGTTAATACCTTTTATGGAGTGCAGGCATTATGTTTTCAGCATGCGCCACAGCGTAAACGGAAAAGTTTTAATAAACGGAAAGCCTTATGTTTTTGAAAATGCCGTAGGATACTGGGAAGGCGATTCCGGAAGATCTTTTCCGAAGGATTATCTCTGGACGCAGACTTGTTTTTCCGGCGGTTCCCTGATGCTTTCCGTAGCGGACATTCCCTTCGGAGTACTGCATTTTACCGGAATAATCGGTGTAATTCATTACAACAAAAAGGAATACAGATTTGCGACCTATCTCGGTGCTCATATTCAGGAGCTTCGTGACGGAAAGGTGCGCATTAAGCAGGGTAATATGGTATTTGAGGCAGGTCTTATCGAATCTTCGGGAAGAGCATTAAATGCACCCGTGGGAGGCTCAATGGTACGTACGATTCATGAGTCCGCATCCTGTAAAGCTTATTACAAATTAAGGATTAAAGGAAAGACGGTATTCTCGTTTAAGACCACCAAGGCATCGTTCGAATACGAATATCCTTCATAAAAGACATAAAAACACATCTTGGAGAGACATGAAAAAATGGGCGTTATGATTGTTGCCGATTCGGCAAGCGAAGTTTCGCAGGAGACTGCAAAGGAGTGGGGGATAAAAATACTTCCGTTAAAGATAAGATTCGGTGAAGAAGAATTTCTTGACGGAGTAACACTTACAAACAGAAAATTTTATGAGAAATTAATTGAATCCGATGAACTACCCAAAACATCTCAGATTTCTCCGGCAGACTACGAAGATTGTTTTAAAACTGCTGTGGATGCGGGTGACGAAGTTGTATGCCTTACAATTTCCTCGGGAGTTTCGGGATGCGTACAAAGTGCCAATATAGCAGCAGGCGAGTTTGACGGAAAAGTACATGTGGTTGATACAATGCAGTTTTGCATTTCATACTATGTGCTCGTGGAATATGCCGTGAGACTCCGCAACGAAGGAAAGAGTGCGAAAGAAATCGCGGATGAAATTACACGAGTCCGTGAAAAAGCAATTGTGCTTGCGGTATTTGATACGCTTGAATATTTAAAAGCAGGAGGAAGGCTTTCTTCGACCGCAGCATTTGTGGGAGAGATTCTTTCCATCAAACCGGTTATTACGATTACCAACGGAATCGTGGATGTTATAGGAAAAGCAAGAGGTTCCAAAAAAGGAAACAATATGCTGATTGAAAAGGTAAAGGAAGTAGGCGGAATAGATTTTACGATGCCTGTAGTTACCGGATACACTGGCCTTTCCGATGAGTATTTACAAAAATATTTGGAAGACAGCAAAGACCTTTATGAAAGAGATATTTCCGACATTAGAAAAATAAGCGTGGGAGCCACGGTAGGAACATATGCCGGCCCCGGAGCAATAGCAGTTGCATTTTATCCCAAAGGAATTTAAGGAAAAAAGAAATGGATTTTGACAAATTAACTTATTATCTTGATTCACTCGTAATTAAAGATGATTTTCCGTCCGTAGACTGTATCATTTACAAGAACCACGAAATGATTTACAGACATATGTACGGAACCTGCGATAAGGCAAAAAGCATTCCCGTCAGGGAAAACCAGCAGTATCTTATGTTCTCCATGACCAAGGTTCAGACCATGGTTGCGCTTATGCAGTTAGTCGAACAGGGAAAGGTTTCGCTTGAAGACGACGTCGCAAAATATCTTCCCGCATACAGCAATCTTTTATATGAGAAAAGAGAAGGCAATAAAATCGATATCGTAAAATGTGACAAGCCTTTAAAGATAAAACATCTGGTATCCATGCAGTCGGGACTTGATTACGATCTTGAGCGTGCGGGTATTTTACGGGTTTTAAACGAAAAAGGCATGAATGCAACCACGAGGGAACTCGTTGATTCTTTTGTGGAAACGCCACTTAAATTCAAACCCGGCACGAGATTTTTATACAGTTTAAGCCATGACGTTGTTGCTGCGATAATCGAAGTTGTGTCGGGAAAATCCTTCGGCGAATACCTGAAAGAAAACATCTGGGACCGCCTCGGCATGAAGGATACAATGTTTGCAAAGCCCGAAAATTATTTAAACAATCTGGCTGTGCAGTTTATGTGTGACGATAAAGGCAACATCAATCCTATTGAGCCCGTATGCCAGTACCAGCTTTCGGAAAAGTATGAAAGCGGCGGAGCGGGACTTATTTCCACCACCGAGGATTACGCTAAATTCGCAGACACAATCGCATGCGGCGGAGTCAGCAAAGACGGTAAAAGAATCATAAAAGCAAAAACGATAGATATTATAAAAACCAATCTTTTATGTCCGCAGGGCCTTAAGGACATTGAAGAAACCATGGGAAGAAAAGGCTACGGCTACGGTGTCGGAATGCAGATTTTAATGAAACCGAGAGTAGTAAAATCCAAAGCACCCAAGGGAGTGTTCGGATGGGACGGCGCTGCGGGAAGTTTAATCATAATGGATACCGAAAACAAACTCTCTCTCGTTTATACCATGCATATCAGAAACTGCGGTATGGCATACGGCGAAGTACATCCGAGGTTAAGAGATTTTCTTTATGAATAAGAGAGGATTAAGATGAAAGATTTTATAAGAGAACTTCAGTCATATCCGGGAATCGGAACAAAGCTTTTAACTTATAAAAGAGAGATAAAACCCACAAAGGTTAATCTTGGGGAAAGCAAGGAAGTTTATTTCCTTCATTTTGCACCCCAGGTTAAAAAGCACTCCGAGATAATTATTTATATTCACGGAGGCGGATGGAACAGCAAATCTCCCAGAGATTTTGAATTCATCGGTCAGAGAATGGCCAAGGAAGGCTATGAATGCATCCTTATGGGCTACAGAAAGGTTCCGAGAGTTCATTACAACCAGATAATCGATGATATATGCATCGAATACAAGGCAGTTTTAAAATACCTTAAGGAAAAAGAAATCGAAGCAAACCGCGTGATAATCATGGGTTCGTCCGCAGGTGCGCATTTAGGATCTCTTCTTGTGTATGACAAGAGCCTTCATAAAAAATACAGAATCGGCGCAAAGAGATTTGTAGGTTTTATAGGACTTGCAGGCCCTTATTGCTTTGAAGGCAAGCTCCCCTGGGCATTAAATCAGCTTGTAAGCGATCTCTTTGATAAAGATCAGGACTGGAAGGAAGGCGAGCCCTATTCGAAGCTTGATTTGCTTAAACCGGGCGATTACGAACTTACAATCCCGATGTATTTAATTCAGAGCGACCATGACGGCGTACTTGATTTAAAGCACACTCTTGTATTTGCCAGAAAGGCCATGGAGCTGAACATGCCTGTGACCTTCTACAAGGTTCTTGATTCAAAGAATACGCATTCATATTATTCGACTGCGATTTTCTTTGACGATCTGACAAAGAGTAGAACACTTCAGACCGTATTTAATTATATCGGCCAGCTGACAGAAGATTAATTAAAATGAATAAATGAAAAATTATAATTGAGGAGGGTGTATGGATTATTCACACAGAAAAGTAAGCAAAGTTTTAAAGATTACCGATCAGAACAACGAGCCTCTTAAAAACGAGAAGGTTCGCATTGCGCTTAAGAAACATGAGTTTCTTTTCGGATGCGGCGCATTTGAGACCATTCCTTACGTAATGGAAAAAAACCCGAAGTTCGGAACCAAGGTTCCCGAGAACCTTATTAAAAACATTGCGGAACAACCCGATATCGAATCGGGAATGGAGAAGTGGCTTGATCTTTTCAACTACGGCACACTTCCTTTCTACTGGGGAAATTACGAAAAAGTTGAAGGTGAACCCAATGAAGCTGTCCTAATGGAAGCAGCAAAGTTTTTAACCGGCAAGGGTGTAACCGTTAAGGGTCATCCTTTATGCTGGCATACCGTATGTGCAGACTGGCTTATGCAGTATGACAACGATACAATATTAAAGAAACAGCTTGCCCGTATCGACAGAGAAGTCAACAATTTCAAAGGCGTAATCGACATGTGGGATGTTATAAACGAAGTTGTTATCATGCCCATATTTGACAAATATGACAACGCAATCACCAGAATCTGCAAGGACAAGGGAAGAATAGGACTCATAAAAGAAGTATTCGACAAGGCTTATTCCTGCAATCCTGATGCAACATTACTTATTAATGACTTTAACACTTCGGTTTCCTATGAAATACTTATCGACGGATGTCTTTCGGCAGGAGTTCCCATCTCAGCCATAGGTATCCAGTCACATCAGCATCAGGGCTACTGGGGCAGAGAAAAGGTTGAAGAAGTGCTCGAGCGATTCTCACATTTCGGACTTCCTATTCATTTTACGGAAAACACTTTTGTTTCCGGTACGCTTATTCCCGAATACATTCAGGACTTAAACGACTGGCAGGTTGATGAGTGGCCTTCAACTCCCGAAGGAGAGGAAAGACAGGCTAATGAAGTTAAAGAGATGTACAGCCTCCTTTTTGCACATCCTCTGGTAAAAGCAATTACCACATGGGATTTCAGGGACGGAGCATGGCTTGGCGCACCTAGCGGCTTCTTAAGAAAGGACGGCTCCGTAAAGCCTGCATACGAAACTCTTTATAACCTTGTTAAAAAAGAGTGGAGCACCGACGAAACCCTCACAACCGACGAAAACGGTTTCGTAAAAATAGACGCAATCAAGGGCGATTACGTAATCGAAGCAGCCGGAAAGAGTGTTAACGCAAGTTTCTTGGCCGACGGAGAAGAAAAAATAACAATTTAAGCAAAATGAGCCAAACGGGGACGGTTCTTAAATGGTAAAAAAGGCCAAAACGGAACCGTCCCCAATTGGTCATTTTTGATATAACGAAAAAGTATAGAAAAAACAGGGATAAAAACTTGTTTTTTCTTTTTTTGCGTTGAAGTATAATGGACAAATTTGATATAATTCTACTATATGTGAAAATTTGATTTCACTAGGGAGTAAGGAGGAAAAAAATGAGCAGAAAAATCATGGCTTTTGTGATGGCAGCTCTTCTTTTTATCGGTTCTTTTATTATGTTTATACCGATGGAAGCAAAGGCAGCGCCTGAAGAAAAGACTTACACTTTCTCGGATCTGAAATCCACTATGGAGTACGGATTGACATCGAAAGTAAACGGAGACGGTGAACTGGAAATTGCCTTCCAGGATCAATACAAGTCTCAGTTTTACGCAATCCCTTCGGATATCGACCCCGATACAATCACCAAGGTTGTATTTGATGTAACAAGCGGTAATGCGGGAGATCTTGCATTCAAGCTTCATACACAGGCCGATTATGATTCCGACAACAAGGGAGGCACCCCTGTATCTTACGGTAGTCCTACGATTATCCCCGATACAAAGGGATGTAAATATTTCTCAATTATGTCTATGAATACAGGTACAACCGAAGCAACAGTTGCTTCAGTTACATTCACTGTATCAGGTGAAGGCAACCCTCCCGGGGACTCTGCAGACGAACTCGAAGCACCGAACGTTGAAGGCGAGAACCTTTTAAAGAACGGTAACTTCGCAGACGCAGACGTTTCCATGTGGGGCGCTGAAATAGAAAGCGCAAAGATTACAACAGCAGTAAGTGATACACCTATCGTAGGCGATATTACAACTTACGGTGTAATCGACGGCAGAACAAGACCTTATGACTGTTTCGGTTATGATGTTACAGACATCGTAGAAAACGGAGCAACATATGCGTACTGTTTCTATGTAATGCTTACAGATGATTATGCAGGAGCACCCGCTACACAGCGACAGGTTGATTTTGCTCCTTATATTACATCAGGCGGAAGTACAAACTATCTCGGTTCCTACTCACCTGAAATTTCAGGTTCTTCAAGCCAGCAGCTTGAGCCCGGCGTATGGACAAAATTTGAAGGTACTTTCAAAGTTTCTGCAGCAGGCGATCTTGAAAAAGTTGTTTTAAGATTCCTTGAGCAGGGCGAGAACTACGGTGAAGGCGACTGCGTTAAGGGCAGATATTATCTTACAGGCGCTTCCTTCATTAACTTAAATCTTGCAACAAAGACAATCGAAGGCGGCATTCCTAACCTTAAGGATGCTCTTACAAAAGATTTCGGCGATGACATGATCTGCGGTACATCCCTTTCAGGTTCCGAAATCAACGATAAAGTTCTTATGCAGTTAGTTGAAAAGCATTTCAACGCTGTTACACTCGGCAATGAATTAAAGCCCGATTCACATATCGGTTATTCAATCAGAGGAACAGAAGAAGCTACTATCGACGGCCAGACAATTACTGTTCCCGTACTTGATTACTCAAATGCAGAGAGATACCTTGATTATTTCCTTGCATGGAACGAAGAACATCCCGACCAGAAAATCAGAATCAGAGGTCATGTTCTCGTATGGCATTCACAGACACCCGAATGGTTCTTCCATGAGGACTATGATGCAAACAAGCCTTATGTTTCTCCCGAAGTTATGACACTTCGTCAGGAATGGTATATTAAGTCCATCCTTGAGCACTATGTAGGCGCAGACAGCAAATACAAAGCTCTCTTCTACGGATGGGACGTTGTAAACGAAGCAGTCAGCGACGGAACAGGAACATACAGAAATGATTCCGAAGGTTCAAGCTGGTGGGCAGTTTACAAGAGCAACGAATTCATTATCAATGCATTCAAGTTTGCTAACAAATACGCTCCCGCAAATGTAGAACTTTACTACAATGATTACAATGACTGTACACCCGGTAAGGTTGATGGTATCGTAAAACTCCTTGAAGATGTCAAGGCAGCAGAAGGTACCAGAATCGATGGTATGGGTATGCAGGGTCACTACGATAACGAATATCCTACAACCGATCAGTTTGTATCTGCAGCTTCCAAGTACGGCGCAGTAGTAGGCAAGATTATGCTTACGGAAGTTGATTTTAAGTCTTCAAGCGCTTATGACGGAACAGCAGCTACACTTAAGGGTGAGTACACAAGACAGGCTTACAGATATAAAGCTGTTTATGATGCAATGAAGTATGTTGATTCCAACAATCTTGCAGACGTTACAGGCTTTACTGTATGGGGCGTTATCGACGGTAACTCATGGCTTCAGGCTTACACAGGCGTAGGCGGAGGCGTAACAGACGGCAGCCCTCAGTGTCCTCTTCTTTTCGATGATGACTTAAAGGCTAAACCCGCATTCTGGGCACTCGCAGATCCTTCAAAGCTTGAGCCCGAAACCAAAGCAATTTCCATAAGCCAGGCACTCGTTGATGATTTCTCACAGGCCCAGGAATACAAATTCTCAGGTGCTGATGCAAACGTAGAATTCAAGGCAATATGGAATGAAGGTCAGGTTCAGTTCTTGGTAACAGTATGGGATACTGCTCAGAATGATACCGACGGCGTAAAGGTTTATGTAGATAAATACAATTCAAAATCCAAAGGAATCAAGACCAAGATGGTTGAGGCTTTAAGAAAAGATGAACCTTCAACCGATGACGGTAAGTATACTGTTATCATCAACGTTCCCGTAGATACAGCAGAAGCAAATGCAGTAGTAGGATTTGATATTGTAGTTACAAACGATACAGAAACAGTTGCATTTAATGATGCTACAATGACTCAGGATACATCCTCCAAGTTCTATGCAGAAGGTATGCTTAAGCCCTTCATGTTTATTCCTAAGGGAACAGCTACCATCGATGGTGAGATGGAAGATGCATGGAACGGCGCAGTAGAAGTTAAACTCGGCAACAAGACTGATAACCCTCAGGCTTCGGCAGTTGTTAAACTTCTTTGGGATGAAGAATACTTATATGCTTATGCAACAGTAACAGATTCAGATCTTAACAAGGATTCGGATCAGGTTCATGAGCAGGATTCATTCGAAATCTTTATCGATGAAATCAACTCGAAGGCAGCAGAGTATAATGATGCCACAAAGCAGTACAGAATTAACTATGCAAACGATCATTCGTTCAACGGTGAGAAGTGTACCGAAGAAAACGAAACAACATTTGCTAAGACAACAGATACAGGTTACATCGTGGAAGGTGCGTTCAAGTGGACCGAAATCACTCCTAAGGCTGGAGACTTCATCGGTATCGAACTTCAGATTAACGATGCAGATTCAAGCGCAGTAAGAATCGGTACGGTTACCTGGAACGACATCACAAACCAGTGCTGGTCATCACCCGCATGCTTCGGTACAGGTATGCTCGTAGATTCACTCGGTTCTGCTCAGACAATCGGTGCAGGCAATGGCGGAGATGATACAGACGAAGGCAACGGCAATTCGAAGAGCAAAGTAGGTCTCTTCGCAGGAATCGCTGCAGCAGCAGTTCTTGCAGGCGCAGCAGCATTCATTTCACTTAAGAAGCAGCCTGAAGATGAAGAATCCAAGGAAGAGCCCGAAGCTCCCGGCGAAAACTTCGACGAAGGTGAAATCGTAAGCGAAGAAGCTACAGAAGAAGCAGCTGAAGAAGCTCCTGCAGAGGAAGCAGAAGAAGTTGCGGAAGAAGCTGCAGTTGAAGAAGAAGCTCCTGCTGAAGAAGCTGAAGCAGAAGCAGAGGCCGAAGAGGAAACTCCTGCTGAAGAAGAAGCCGAAGAAGAAAAGCCCGAAGAATAATCATTTAGAAACTATTTGATATTTCGATAAAGGTGATTGAAAGACCACGCAGAATATGTAACAATGTTTTGCGTGGTCTGATTATTTTATGCTAAAAAAAGGTGCGACATGAAAAAAGAAAAAAATCACGTTATCAAAAATAATTTGTATGCCGTGAAAATGCTTTCGAAAATCTGCCCGGCTCTTGTTATAAACAAGGGCTTTGTAAAAATGGCGGATTATGTTGAATGGCTCTTTTACAGCGGTTTTTACATGCGATTTATCGTATACGGACTGGAAAACGGTAAATCCTATAATTTCTTCCTTATTTACCTTAGTGTGTGTGCTTTGGTTTACATGGTCATCGAACTCTATTTCCTGATTAACCAGGGCTATGTAGATCCCGTATTTATTAACAAGGTAAATAATTCACTCGGAAAACTATTATTTAATAAGGCTCAGAATGTTGAATTAAGATGTTTTGAGGATACCGAATTTTATAACAAATACACGCTTGCGATGGATAAAGCCGATTCAAGATTAATCGAAACGGTTGATACATTCTGGGGTGTGATTTTCGGATTTATAGCGGCAATCGTATCATTCGTATTTTTATTCCAGATTGATAAATTTGCGGTTCTTTTTGTAATCTTCCCGATTATCGGAAACTTTGTTTTCAACAGAAAACTCGGCGTGATTGATTACGAAAGAAACAAGGAAATGGCTCTGCACAACCGTAAAAACGCGTATGTAAACAGAGTCATGTATATGCCTGAGTACTCAAAGGAAATGAGACTTACCAACGTATTTAACCTCATGAAAAAGAGATTTAACGAATCCATGCAGGGAATAAGCAAGGTAGCTGAAAAATATAAGGGCAGAGGTGCAATCAATCATATTTTACGATGCAGCTTTACCTTCAGCTTTATCTTTGAAGGCATGCTTATTTACGGCTCCTACAGAACACTGGTAAGCAAAACCATGATTGCCTCGGAACTTGCGGTTATAACAAGCATGATGGTTGCTTCAACATGGATCTTAATTGAATTTACCGATTCCTGCATGAAGTCCTATCAGAACGGACTCTACATGGATAATTTAAGAAACTTCCTTGAGTACGAAGAGGCAATTCCCGAGGATTACGCAGGAGACAAACCCGCTGAGGAAATCAAATCCATTGAGTTTAAAAACGTATGCTTCTCTTATGACGGCAAAGAAAACATCATCGAGAATTTATCGCTTAAGATGGAAGGCAGTAAAACCTATGCACTCGTAGGATATAACGGTGCGGGCAAATCAACGCTCATAAAACTTCTTTTACGATTTTATGATCCGACGGGCGGCGAAATTCTTTTAAACGGAAGAAACATAAAAGAATACGAATTAAAAGAATACAGAAAGCTTTTTGCATGTGCATTCCAGGACCACATGCTCTTTTCGGCGTCCATAAAAGAGAACGTTCTTATGAGAGAGTGCACGAAAGACGATGACGAAAAGGTTATCAAAGCCTTAAAGAATGCGGGTGTATACGATAAGGTATCGGAACTTCCCGAGGGCATTGAGACGATAATGACCAAGGAATTCGACGAAAACGGAGCCGTGCTTTCGGGCGGCGAATCACAGAAGATTGTTGTGGCAAGAGCATTTGCATCAGATGCTTCGGTGAATGTTTTTGACGAGCCTTCAAGCGCGCTTGACCCTATCGCGGAATACGAGCTTTTCGACAACATCATAAGAAACAAAGAAAAGAAAACAATGCTTTTCATTTCTCACAGATTATCATCAGTTAAAGACGCAGACAGAGTATTTCTTTTATCGGATAAAAACATACTTGAAGCCGGCACTCATGAAGAACTCATGAAACTTAACGGCAAATATGCGAATATGTACAGAAAACAGGCTGAGAACTATCTGGCAATAAACATCGGAGAGGAGGAAGCGGTATGAAAAGAACCATAGCTAACCACATCTTCCTCTGGAAAGTCCTTTTTAAGGAAGCTCCCGTGTATATGATTTACGTGCTCTACAATGCGTTCAGATATCAGTTTATGATCTTCATAGAGCACACGCTTGGCATAAGATATGTTTTGCGCTGTGCGGAGTATAATGAGCCGTTTATCAAGGCGTTCATCGTGGTGGTAATCATACTTATACTGACCATCATTACATTTACGCCCGACGGATTTTATCAGCAGTGCTGGATTCAGAAGTTCAAGCCCAGGTTGTACAAGGCATTAAAAGATAAAATGTACGCCAAGGCCGCAGAACTTGATTTATCCTGCTACGACAACCCCGAATATTATAATGAATTCGTTTTGTCGGTAGCAGAGTGCGAAAGCACCGTGGACAGATTCCTAGAGCTTCTTGATTTCAGCGTGCAGGGCCTCACGATTTTAATATCAAGCGGTATCTTTTATCTGCTTACGGACTGGACCGGAATCGTGTTTGTTGCGGTATCGTTCTTTATTTCACTGATATTCAACAAACTTTTGAACAAACTCAATTTCAACTTAAGACTCAAGGTCAATCCGCTTGAGCGAAAGAGAAATTATGTTGCGAGAGTAATGTATTTAAGGGACTTTGCCAAGGAATTAAGACTTCATCCCGAAATGAAGGACAAGCTCATAAAAGAATTCTGCGAGGCAAACGACTTAATCATAAAAGATCAGAAAAAGGTTTCTTTTGCGAGAGTCCTTTTGATGTTTATTTTACGATTTGTATTAAATACTCTTATTACGGATTCGATTTACATGGCGTTCCTTCTTTACAAGGTTGCCATACTTCATAAGCTCGGTTACTCCGACGCAATTGTTCTCGCAGGCAGAACCGGAGACTTAAGAAGAAGTATGAGATATATTTCGGACATTCCTGCGAAGGCAAAAGAAAACAGCATGTATATCGACAAAATACGTTCGTTCCTGGCTTATGAACCCGTTATCAAAAAAGACACGGGCGAGGACGTTGAAAAAGGCTGCAAGAGCTTTGAACTTCAGAACGTATCCTTCAGATATACACCCGAATCCGAAGAAATCCTGCACAACATTTCACTTAAGGTTAACCCGGGCGAAAAGATAGCAATTGTAGGATATAACGGTTCGGGAAAGACCACGCTCATAAAACTGTTAATGAGACTCTACGATCCGAGCGAAGGCAGCATTCTTTACGACGGCAAAGACATAAAAGATTACAATCTTAATAAGTATCACGACAGAATGGGCGTTGTATTCCAGGATTTCAATATGTACGGCGCGTCTCTGGCAGAGAATGTATGTCTGGACGATATTGAAATAAAAGACAATGAAGAACTCAAAGAGAATATCAAAAAGGCACTTAAGCGAAGCGGTTTCTCTGACAGACTGGATGCTCTTGAAAACGGCCTTGAGACAAGTGTTACGACCGAATTCGATGAAGAGGGCGTGGATTTCTCCGGCGGTGAAAGCCAGAAGGTTGCTATTGCAAGAGCCTTCTTTAAGGATGCGGACATACTGATTATGGACGAACCTTCAAGTGCGCTTGACCCGATTGCCGAATACAATTTAAACAAGGCAATGCATGAAGCGGCGGGAGACAAGACCGTATTTTACATATCACACCGTCTTTCGACCACAAGGGACGCAGACCGTATTATCATGCTTGAAAAGGGCAGAATAATAGAGGAAGGCTCGCACGACGAACTCCTAAAAAAGAATGGAAAATACGCCGAAATGTGGCGTGTACAGGCGTCCAGATATGAGGCTGAAGCCGTGTAAAAATACCTAAAATTTGACATCAGTTAACATAATGTGATAAAATATCATTTACCCGTCAAAAAGCGGGTGTGTTAAGTATAATCATTTCAGGGATTTTAAAGGAAAATTTTTATGTTCAAGAAGACCATGAAGTTCGTGGCGGCCACTGCGATTCTTGGTATATGTGTATTTACTCTTTCCTACATTTACGTCCTTCGTACTACGATCAATACACTTGAGGCGGACGCAAGCATGGAAAAGATGCGTTCAAGAAAATACACGGATATCATAGTTGGCGGCAGCGATAACAGATTGGAATCCGATGTTCTTAATAAGGATGAACTCTACAATGTAAACTATACGGTTTACGATTTGCCGAAGTATGCACCTTATTACGGACAAAAGGCTTACGAGAACTATTCAGCCATTACCTCTCGTCCGAGTAAGCAGTTCAAACTTCAGGAAGTAGCATATACGGACGAATACGGATTCAGACTTTACGAAGGCAGATACCTAATTGCGGTAGGCACATATTTTAATGCGCCGGTAGGTACTTATATCGATGTAGAACTGGCAAACGGAATCATTATTCCCTGTATTGTCGGTGACATTAAAGCGGACAGAGACACTGAGGAAAACAATGTTTACAGTTTGACCTGTGCCTGTGCGACTGAGTTTATTGTAGACGGTCGCATAATCGATCCTTATACAAGAGGCGACGTATCCTACATCATAGAGGGCTGGGACAGCGAAGTAGTTCACATCATCGTGTATGAACATGATTTTTTTGATACTTGATTTTTTATCAATTTTGAAGTAGAGTAAAACAAGTCAGGGGCGGTTTTATAACTGCCCCTTTTTTATGCAAATAAATTGTGAAATTTTGAAATATATAGTGCCAAATACGGCAAAAAATAGTACAATTATAATCGACTGGGAAAAGGAGAGCGGATATGAAAAAACGCGCTTATAAAACAGCGGTTCTGGCTCTGGCATTTTCGGTTTTGGCTACTTTCGGTTGTGCAACCGTGGTTACCGACGTTAATGCCGAATTGGCAGCCATTTACCCTAAAGAAGATCTGGGAATACCCGTAAAATTAAACGAAAATTACATAGAAGTTGCATATAATCCTTCTGCAGGCGTTAAAGAAGACGTCAAAGAGGAAGAGACTGATAAAAAGAGAGAAGAGGAACCTTCGGAAAATACAGAGGCAGTGTCCGAAAACGATACTGTTGAAACCGATGCCGTACCCGAAGAAACCGAAGACACTTCCGATACGGACGCAGACGCAGATACAGATACCGAAGAAAACGATGCTGAAGACGGCGATGCGGATGACGCAGACTCAGACGAGGATTCGTCTGAAAACACCGAAGAAGTTGCGGAAGAAACAGCTTCCGAAGAAGACAACGGTTCGGATCTAAATGCATCCATGGCAGAAGACAATTTTGATGCCGAATTTTATGCAAAGGCTTATCCCGACGTTGTATCCGTATTCGGAGATTCACCCGAAGCGCTTTACAAGCATTATCTGGATTACGGCAAAGCTGAAGGCAGAAGCTGTAACGAAGAGGAATTTGCCCTCTTAAATGAAGCAGTAAATTAAAGACAAGAATTAGAGACATGAAGAATAAAGAAGAAAAAAAGAAAGTTAAGAAAGTTAAACTTTCGGCTTACGGACGAAAGATGGCAAGAAAGGAGAGAAGAAAAGATTCGCTCTTTTTAATGCCCTCTTTTTTAGGTGTTTCCATTTTTTATCTTATTCCTTTTCTTGTAGTTCTTGTTTATTCGATTGAGGATAATCCCGTTACCAAGAATTATGTAGGCATACAGAACTATGTCAGAATTTTAAGCAATGATGCTTTTAAGACCGCAGCGGCGAATACGTTTAAGTTTTCGTTTATGGCGGTTCCTCTTGCAGTGGTTATCTCTTTGCTCATGGCAATTCTTTTGGACCAGAGCATTCCCCTTGCATCACAGTTTCGTACTATTTTTCTTTCACCTATGATGGTTCCGGTTGCATCGGTCATTCTGGTTTTCAGAGTGCTCTTTGATTACAACGGTGCAATAAACGAGGTAGTAAAGTTTTTCGGCGGAAGCAATATAGACTGGATTAAGAGCGTGTATGCGCCCTTTGTTATTCTCGCGCTGTTCCTTTGGAAAAATTTAGGCTACAACATGATTCTTTTCCTGGCGGCTCTCGGTACGATTCCCAGGGAAATGATGGAAGTTGCATACCTTGATTCGTCCAATTCGCTTAAACTCTTTTTCATAGTTAAAATAAGATATTTATCCCCTACGATTCTTTTTGTGACGATTATGTCGCTTATCAATTCTTTTAAGATATTCAGGGAAGTATATCTTTTATCCGGCAATTATCCGACGGATTCTGTTTATACGCTCCAGCATTTTATGAACAACATGTTTAATTCGCTGGATTATCAGAAGCTTTCGTCGGGTGCCATCATCATGTGTTTTGTAATGGTTATTATCATCGGAATCCTTTATATTCTGGAAAACCGTTTCGGAAAGGATATGGAGGATTAATATGAAACAGGAAAGAAGAGATAAATTTCTTAAAATAAAAAAACGTTCCAAAAAGATAACCAGAACTCTGATTCTTTTTACCATAGCGCTCGGGTTTGCAATCATTTTCCTGCTTCCGACGGTTCTGACAATCACCAATTCTTTTATGAACGAAACGGAAATAAACGCAAACTACGGAAAGATATTTGCCACAACGGAAAAAGGCGGCAAAACCTTCGTAAGCGAAACGGTTTACATCAAGTTCATTCCGAACAAGGTAAGCCTCGAGCAGTATTCGACGACGCTATTTAAAAGTCCCGATTATCTGTTTAAATTCTGGAACTCGGTTGTGTATACGGTTCCGATTATGATATTCCAGTTAGTCATAGCGCTGCTTGCGTCGTATGGTTTTATGAGGTTAAAAGGGCGCTTAAAAGAAATACTGTTCTTCGTATACATAATCATCTGCCTGATGCCGTATCAGGTTACGCTTGTACCAAACTTCCTGGTAGCCAAATGGTTAAACATAATCGATACGAGATGGGCAATATGGCTTCCCGGAATGTTTTCACCGTTTGCGGTTTATCTTCTGACAAAATACATGAAGAGAATACCGACTTCGATTATCGAGGCCGCAAAAGTAGACGGTGCGGGAGAGTGGAAGATTTTCTTAAAGATATGCCTTCCTCTCTGTAAAGGTGCGATTTATTCGGTAGCGATACTGATATTTATAGATTTCTGGAACATGGTCGAACAGCCGCTCATTCTTTTGGCAGACGAGTATCTTCACCCTCTGAGCATTTTCTTAAGCAAGATCAATTCGGGTGAGATAGGACTGGCATTTGCGGTCGCGTGCGTATATATGGTACCAAGCCTTTTGATTTTCCTGTACGGCGAGGATTACCTCGTGGAAGGAATTTCGTATCAGGGCGGAGTCAAAGGGTAGGCTAAGGAGGATTTTATGAAAAGTTTGAAAAAGAGAGAAATCATAAAAAATATAGCAATTGTTTTTCTTGTGATAATGTTAATTCTCACATTTTTTTCCAATACGATTATGAACAGAACTCTTCCCGAGGTCAGCACGCAGAATGTGACAAGCGGAACAGTTACCACACAGGTAAGAGGCGAGGGTGTCGTCGAGGCGGAAGACCCTTACAATCTTGTTGTGGATGAAACTAGAAAAGTTAAAAGCGTTCCCGTTCATGTCGGAGATCATGTCGATGAAGGCGATGTAATTTATTATCTCTCAGGAGAGTTAAGCGAAGAACTTACCACAGCTAAAAACGAACTTGAGAATTTAAAGGGTGAATATGAACTCACCATTTTAGACAGCGGTCTGACACAGGCAGAGGTTGCAAGTGTAGAAGCAGGCGTCAGAAATGCGACTGGTACTATTTTAAGCACTCTTGAAGGAAAGGATAACGAAATTAATTCCTTAAAGACTCAGCTTGAAGAAAAAGAAAAGAAGCACTCTGAAGTTGAGCATCAGATTTCGCTTATAGATCCGTCAGCTACTCCCAATGTCGATTATTCGGCAGAAGAGAAGGCGGTGGAAAATGCACGTGCGACACTTGAAAACGCACAGAGCGTTCTTGACAGTTATAACGAAGCAAAAGCACAGGCGGTTCAGATTGCACAGACAAAGAGCGATGCGCTTGCTAACTATAATGCCGCTAAGGATGCTTTTGAAGGAACAGGCAATCAGAAGGGTGCCAAGACATTATTCGATGAAGCGGAAATCGATTACGAGACCAAGAAGGCAGACTATGCCAACAAATACAATGATTATCAGAGCAAGGTGACTGTTTATAATAATGCAAAAGCAGCATATATTCTCGATCCTTCGAAGGCACAGGATATGATAGATGCCGAGAATGACATGAATGCAGCCAAAGATGCTATGGATCAGGCGCTTGCAGCAAAGGATAATTCCGAAAAGAATTACAATACCTGCAAGACCAATAAGGAAGATGCAGAGTCTGCGTTAAACGCAGCCAAGACAGCGCTTGACGAAGCCAATGCTCTTACCGTAAACGTTCCTACCGATGCGCAGATTGCAAGCGCACAGGCTGATGTTAAAGCCAAGGAAGATGCTCTTAAGAAAGCTAACGACGCATTGACAAACAAAAGAAATTCCGCGAACTCTTCAAGCAGTCAGAGCAATCAGAATCTTACAAATCTTAAAAACCAGGAATACGATCTTTCTGTTGCAATTAATGATTTAAAGAGCAAGATTGAAAAACTTGAAGCAGACAGAGCAGATTATCTTTCGACAGAAAAGACCAAAATGGGCCTTGAAACAAAATATCAGGAAATCCTTAAGAAAGAAAAACAGATTAAGGATCTTGAAGCCAAGGCACTCGGCGGAGAAGTAACAAGCCCCGTATCGGGTGAGATAGTATCAATTGCATACGCAGGCGGAGAAAAAATCGAAGCAGGCAGCACTGCAGCCGTTATTCAGATAGACGGCAAAGGCTACAAGCTTTCATTCCCTGTCAGCGCCAAGCAGGCAAAAGCTGTTAAGGTCGGCGACGAAGTATCGGTTGAAAACTCATGGTACTACGGCGACTTAAATGCCAATCTCGTTGCCATCCAGCCTGACAAGACAAATTCTAGGGACGGTAAAATCCTCGTGTTCTCACTTTCCGGCGATTCCGTATTCCCGGGACAGAACTTAACACTTTCTGTCGGTGAGAAGAGCTCGAATTACGATCTTATCGTACCCAACGCTGCACTTCACGAAGACAACGGCGGCAATTTCATTTTGATTGTCGATTCCAAGAGCACGCCTTTCGGCTCAAGATATATTGCCAAAAAGGTGGATGTAACAATACTTGCACAGGATGATAAAGTAACCGCAATCGATGCGGATTTGTTCGGATGGGAATATGTTATAACCAATTCTTCAAAGATTATTGAAAACAAGGATCAGGTAAAACTTGCTGACAAATAAATTATGGAAAAAATAAAAAGATTTCTTTCCAAAATAAAATATTACAGAGCGGTCTGCCTGCTTGTTTGTGTTGTCACGCTGATAACAGGTATCGTTATGAGCATCATTATTTCCGTGGGCTCAAATAAATACCCGGATCAGACGACAGCAAAGAGATGGGATAAATCCGGCAATTGTTCTCACGTATCCGTTTTCATAAAAGATACGGCTTTCTTCAGCAAAACCGATATCGACAAATTCGAATATGATTTAGAGGGCAAACTGGATTTTAATTCCGTTTACGCCGAGAAAGAAGATTCCAGAAGATACATAGACTGCTACACGGCCAAAACTTCTATCACGCTGGAAGGGCCGAGCAAAACCCAGAATGTCAACTGTCTGGCGGTAGGCGGCGATTTCTTTAAATTCCACCCTGTAAAGATGATATCCGGAACTTATTTTTCGGGAAACGATTTAATGCAGGACGGCGTTATTTTAGATGAAGAAACAGCATGGCAGCTTTTCGGTTCAACCGACGTGGAAGGACAGAAAGTCATATACGGCGAAAGAGTGCTGTTTGTAAAAGGAGTTTACGAAAAGGATAACGGTAAGATTTACAATTACGCGAGAGGAGAAAAAGCGGAAATCTTCGTTCCTTTTGAACTGCTTAATTCCGATGATGTTCCTTTATACATCACAAGCCTCGAAGTCTGCATGCCCAATCCGATCGATCAGTTTGCGTTCAATCTTATGAACGGACTGTTTCCGGATACATCACTCTATGAGGTGGTGGATAATTCCGCACGTTACAGCGTCGAGAATCTCTGGAAGGTTTACAAGAACAAAAAGTACCGTTCCATGCAGAATCACGACATTATTTATCCCTACTGGGAAAAGATTGCAAGATACGAGGAAGACTTGCTCGCACCCAAGGCTGTCGTAATGGTGGTTTCATATTCGGTTTCGGCTCTCGTTTTCATAGGTCTTATAGTTTATGAAATCTCGAAATTAACGAAGCTTAAAAAGCGAAATGATGATTGATTTATGCATAAAAATGGAATATGATGTAATCTGATAAAAATTTGTCCTAAGGAGGATGAGATGAAGCCCATAAAAGAAGGAAAAGTTAGAGAGATTTACGACAACGGCGATACGTTAATCATGGTAGCAACTGACAGAATCAGTTGCTTTGATGTGATTTTAAACAATATTGTCACCAAAAAAGGAACTGTTTTAACTCAGATGAGCAAGTTCTGGTTCGACATGACCAAGGATATCGTTCCCAATCACATGATTTCCGTAGACGTTAATGATATGCCCGAGTTTTTCAGACAGAAAAAGTTCGACGGCAACAGCATGCTTTGCAAAAAGCTCACAATGCTTCCCGTTGAATGTATCGTAAGAGGATACATCACAGGCAGCGGCTGGGCAAGCTATCAGAAGAACGGTACCGTATGCGGTATCAAGCTTCCCGAAGGATTAAAGGAATCAGACAAACTCCCTGAGCCTATTTACACACCTTCCACAAAAGCAGAGATAGGCGATCATGATGAGAACATAAGTTTTGAGCAGAGCGTTGATTATCTTGAAAAGCGCTTCCCCGGAAAAGGAGAAGAATATGCTTCAAAGCTTCGCGACCTCACAATAGCTTTATATAAGAAATGTGCAGATTATGCACTTACCAAAGGTATCATTATTGCTGATACCAAGTTTGAGTTCGGTCTCGACGAAAACGGCGAAATCGTAATAGGCGATGAAATGTTAACACCCGATTCATCCAGATTCTGGCCCCTCGAGGGATATGAACCCGGTCATTCACAGCCTTCTTACGACAAGCAGTTTGCAAGAGACTGGTTAAAGAACCCCGAGAACGAGGGTCACAACTGGACACTGCCTCAGGAAGTGGTAGACAAGACCATCGCTATTTATCTTGAAGGATACGAAAAATTAACAGGTAAGAAATTATAAGTTTTCATACAGAAAGAAGGATACTTCATGAGTAAGAAAAGGATAGTAATCTCCGCTGCAATATTTGTAGTGCTGATTGCCTGCCTGATTGCAGGAATAATCCTGACGAACGATCCGAACAGGGTACAGGAAGAAACCATCAAGGAAGTAATGAAGGACGCAGTTCTTCACGAAAACGTCAAGGTTTCGTTATTCGGACTAAAAGATGTAAATCCCGGACTTATAGCCGCATTCTGGACTACCGGAATTGTACTCTTTATTTCTTTATTAATCCGAATCTTTGCAGTACCCAAATTTAAGCTTATCCCCGGCAAGTTCCAGATAGCCGTGGAAAGTGTAGTCGGAATATTCGACGGTACGGCGAGAAGCAACAGCCCTCATAAATACAGGCTCCTGCAATATTACATGTTTGCCGCGGGTACTTACATATTTACGGGAACCATGTTTGAACTCATTGGTGTGCAGGCAATATCCACTCACGGAACGCCGATAACCCTTGGTGCTCCGCTCTCGGATATAAATGGTGCCATAATGATGGGCTGTACGACATATTTGTTCATACTGGTTAACGGCTTTATTACAAACGGACCTATGGGAGCGCTTAAGACTCTAAAAGATTTCTCGCTTCCCATCTCGATGAGTTTCCGTTTGTTCGGTGCTCTTATATCAGGTGCGCTTGTTACCGAACTCGTATATTACTACATGGCTACGAGTTTTATTATCCCCGTATTTGTCGGAGTGCTCTTTACCGCACTGCATGCACTGATTCAGGCATACGTCCTTACAATGCTTGCAAGTATATTCTACGGTGAAGTAACCGAGAAACCTGAAAAGAAAGAAAAAGAGAAAAAAATAAAAGTTAAAAAACAGAAAACAGTTAGTTCGGAGGTTTAACAATGAAAAATTCCATTAAGGCTCTTATCTTGACATTATTCCTTGCATTATCTTTAGGAATCGCATTTGCACCCGTAAAGGTATATGCGGCAGGAAGCGATGATGCAGCTATCGTAAAGGCAGAAACAAACGATAACGACGTTGTAGTTGCAAAGGCTGTTACAGCTGCAGTTGTTGTATCTGTAGTAGCAGGTTTGGGTGCCGTATCAATGTGTCTTGCAATTATGAAGGTTGCAGATTCAACAGCACGTCAGCCCGAAGTAGCAGGCAGACTTTTCACAATGATGATGCTTGGTTTGGTATTCATAGAGACCGCTATTATTTATGGTTTGATTGTTGCAATTTTCATCGTATTCATTTTGTAAATTTAAGAAGAGGCAGGAATTATGAAATTACCGCTTAACATAGATGTTCAGCAGATTCTTTTGCATCTTTTGAATTTCACGATTCTTTTCGGCGGATTGTATTTTATCCTTTACAAGCCCGTCAGAAAGATCATGGACGAGAGAGAAGAACATTTTAAGAAACTCGAAGAAGAGGCTAACGGCAAAATCGAAGAGAGCGAAAAGAACAGAGTCGAGTATGAAAACAAGTTAAAGAATGCCGACTCCGAGATTAACGCTCAGAAAGAAGCAGCCGGAAAAGAAACCTTTGCCGACAGGGAAAGGATTATTACCGCTGCCAATGATGAGGCTGCGAAGATTCTTAAAAAAGCAAGAGAAAAAGCCAACGCAGAACATGACAGAATTATAAGTGAAGCTCAGAAAGAAATCGCTGAGATAGTAAATGAGGCTACCGAAAAAATCGTACTGGATTCAAATCTGGATACTTACGATGAGTTTTTAAATGCCGCAAATAAGGACGAAAGCAATGTATAACGATTCGGTTTTCAGTGTGCTTTATGCGGCAAAAGAGCCAACGGAAGCACAGTTAAACAAACTAAAGAGTTTCCTTGCCGGAAAATATGACAAAGAAGTTTTCATTGAATGGGTTGAGGACGAGAACGTAACAGACGGTTTCCGTCTCGAAGTCGGTACTGACGTATACGACTGGACTAATACAGGAAGACTCGAACAGTTCAAGGAAATGATAAAGAATGTCGGCAAAAAGGCAAGTTCGGATTCGAATATCATTCCTCTAATCAAAGAGAACATAAAAGACTGGACACCGAGCGGTGCACCCGTTGAATTCGGTGTAGTTACAAGTATCGGTGACGGTATTGCAACAGTTTCGGGACTTAAGACTGCAACCTACGGAGAGATTCTTTTATTCTCCGAGGGTATCAGAGGAATGGTTCTTGATTTAAGAGCCGACGAAATCGGTTGTATTCTTTTTGACGATACGGATTCCGTATGTGAGGGCAGCAGGGTTAAAAGAACAGGCAGAAGTGCCGGCGTTCCCGTAGGCAACAATTTCCTCGGAAGAGTTATTAACCCCTTGGGACTTCCTATCGACGGTCTCGGAGATATCGATGCGGACGATTACAGAGCCATTGAATCACCCGCACCCGGAATCATTGAAAGACAGCCTGTCGACAAACCCATGGAAACAGGTATCCTCTGTATCGACTCGATGTTCCCCATCGGACGCGGTCAGAGAGAGCTTATCATCGGCGACAGACAGACCGGTAAAACAGCTATTGCACTTGATACAATCGTAAACCAGAAGGGTAAGGATGTTATCTGTATCTATGTAGCCATAGGACAGAAAGCCAGCCTTATTTCACAGATGGTTACCAATCTTAAAAAACACGGAGCAATGGACTATACAATCATTGTTAACTCCTCCGCATCCGATGCAGCTCCTTTCCAGTATATAGCACCTTATTCAGGCTGCTCGCTGGCAGAGTATTTCATGCATCAGGGTAAGGATGTTCTTATCGTATACGATGATTTGTCAAAGCATGCTATTGCATACAGATCACTTAGTCTTTTGCTTGACAGATCTCCCGGACGTGAGGCTTATCCCGGAGACGTATTTTATCTGCATTCAAGACTTCTTGAGAGAGCGGCACATTTAAGTGACGAACTCGGCGGAGGTTCAATTACCGCACTTCCCATCGTCGAAACACAGGCGGGCGACGTTGCGGCATATATTCCGACTAACATTATTTCAATTACGGACGGACAGATTTTCCTTGAAAGCGAACTGTTCTTTGAAGGCCAGAGACCTGCGGTTAATGTCGGTCTTTCGGTTTCGCGTGTCGGCGGCGATGCACAGACGAAGGCCATGAAAAAATCCGCGGGTTCATTAAGACTCGATCTGGCACAGTACAGGGAAATGGAAGTGTTCACACAGTTCTCGTCCGACCTTGACGAAGCAACGCAGAAACAGCTTACCTACGGCCACGGTCTTATGTATCTTTTAAGACAGCCGCAGTATAAGCCTTATTCACAGCATCAGCAGGTAATTCTTTTGACGGTTGCATTAAACAAGTATTTTATGGATGTTCCCGTAAAAGAAATACAGGATGAAATGGTTAAGCTTCTTGACTATTTCGAAATTTCTCATCCCGATATCTGTTCGAGAATCGACTCGACCGGTCGTATCGAGGATGATGACAAACAGGCGATTCTTGATTACGCCAGAGAGTTTAAGGAACAGGGCCGCGAATAAGAGGTATTTTATATGTCGAATATGAAGGAGATAAAAGGTCATATTCAGAGCGTTCGTGACACTCAGAAAATCACCAACGCCATGTACCTTATATCCTCCAACAAAATGAGAAAGATAAAAAAAGAACTCGACAAGACAAAGCCGTACTTCGAGGAAGTTGCCTTAAGCATCAGACGAATCTTCAAGACGGTTAAAAACGTTCAGAGCGATTATTTTTATCCTGCAGGCAATACATACGAGATAGAGGGTACATACGCTTATCTTGTTATTACGGCGGATAAAGGTCTTGCGGGCGCTTATAACCAGAATGTCATAAAAGAAGCAAGCAAACTGATGACCAAAAAGCATGACAAGCTTCTTTTTGTCGTGGGTGAATACGGAAGAAGATATTTTACTTCCAAAAACATTCCAATTGAAAAGACATTCCTTTATACGGCTCAGAATCCTACACTGGCAAGAGCCAGAGAGATTTCCAACCTTCTGCTTGATTTGTACGACGATAAAAAAATCTCAAAGATTTATATTATCTTTACCGATTATGAATCCGGAATGGAAGCAAAGGTTAAAGTAATGAGACTGCTTCCTTTCAACAGATCGGATTTTAAGTTAAGCAAAAAAGAACTCGAAGAAGAGCAGAAATCCACGAGAGGCTTTGTATGGCCTCAGGGCGATATAGAGTTTTATCCGAATGCGAGAGAAGCACTCGACAATATGATTTCAAGCTACATAACGGGAATTATTTACGGTGCACTTGTAGACAGCTTCTGTTCCGAACAGAGTGCGCGTATGAATGCGATGGAATCTGCCAACAGAAATGCGGAAGAACTCATCGAAAAACTTACAGTTCAGTACAATCACACCAGACAGGCGGCAATCACTCAGGAGATAACCGAGGTTTCCGCAGGTGCACGTGCGAAGAAGAAAAAGAAAGAAAAAGCACTGGCAAGACAATAATGTTTTTATAAACGGAGGAAGAAATGACCGGCAGAATAATTCAGGTATCGGGATCGGTAGTTGATGTTCGATTTGATGATCATTTACCTAAAATAAGAGAAGCGCTGACCGTGGATGTCGACGGTGAAAAGAAAGTAATGGAAGTTGCTTCACATATAGGCAATTCCATGGTTCGCTGTATCATGCTTTCCGGTAGTGAAGGTCTTGCGAGAGACATGGTGGTTGAAGCCGACGGCAACAACATTATGGTTCCCGTAGGAGAGTGTACCTTAGGAAGAATGTTTAACGTACTCGGTGACCCGATAGACGGTAAGGGAGCACTTCCCGAAGATACCGAGAGATGGGGCATCCACAGAAAGGCTCCTTCATTCGAAGATCAGAGCCCTGCTATCGAAATTCTCGAAACAGGCATTAAGGTAATCGATTTGCTTGAGCCCTATCCCAAGGGAGGCAAAATCGGTCTTTTCGGCGGTGCCGGTGTAGGTAAGACCGTGCTTATTCAGGAACTTATTCACAACGTAGCCACAGAGCACGGCGGATATTCGATATTTACCGGTGTAGGAGAGCGTTCAAGAGAAGGTAATGATTTATGGCGTGAAATGAATGAAAGCGGTGTAGCAAGTAAAACAGCGCTTGTATTCGGACAGATGAACGAGGCTCCCGGTGTACGTATGAGAGTGCCTCTTTCAGGTCTTACAATGGCTGAATACTTCAGAGACACACAGAATAAAGACGTTCTTTTATTCATTGACAATATATTCAGATTTGTACAGGCAGGTTCAGAAGTATCCACACTTTTAGGACGTATGCCTTCGGCGGTTGGTTATCAGCCTACACTTGCCGAGGAAATGGGTGCTCTTCAGGAGAGAATCGCATCAACGAAACGCGGTTCCGTTACATCCGTACAGGCCGTATACGTTCCTGCGGATGACCTGACAGACCCTGCACCTGCCACAACATTCTCACACCTTGATTCTACGACGGTTCTTTCAAGAAAGATTGCAGAACAGGGTATTTATCCCGCTGTAGATCCGCTTGAATCCTCATCAAGAATCCTTGAGCCTTCGATAGTTGGTGACGAGCATTACAATATTGCAAGAAAGGTTCAGGAAATACTTCAGAAGTATGCAGAACTTCAGGATATTATCGCAATCCTTGGTATGGATGAACTTGCGGAGGAAGACAGACTGACGGTTCTTCGTGCAAGAAAAATCCAGAGATTCTTATCACAGCCCATGCACGTGGCTGAAAAGTATACGGGCAATGCAGGAGTATTCGTACCCTTGGGCGAAACCATCAGAGGATTCAAAGCAATTGTTGAAGGCGAGGTTGACGATCTTCCCGAGGCTGCTTTCTTTAACGTAGGTACGATAGAAGAATGCAAGCTCAAAGCCGAGAGGATTAAAAACGGAGAAATTTAAAGTATGAACAGTTTTTCGCTTCATATCCTGGCCGCCGAGAGAAACTTTTACGAGGGTGAGTGTTTAAGCCTCGTGGTTCCCATTACTGACGGCTCATACGGAATCATGGCGCATCATAAAAACATGGTTGCTGCCATCGTTCCCGGAATAATGGAATATACGCTTCCCGAAGGGGAGAGAGTGGTCACCTGCGTTTCCCAGGGAATACTTGTTGTGGCCGACAATGACGTAAAGGTTTTGGTCGATACGGTTGAGACTCCCGAAGAAATAGATGAGAACAGGGCAAAGGCCGCAGCCGCACAGGCTAAAGAGGCAATGCTTCAGAAGCAGAGTATTCAGGAATACAAATCCGCGCAGATGAGAATTGCCAGAGAAATGAACAGACTGAAACTTAAGAACAGAAATCAGACTTAAAGCTAAAAAAAGAGACATCATTACAATGTCTCTTTTTACATATGAACTTAAAGGTTATTAATCTTCTTTAACTTCTTCAACGATATCCTCAACTGCATCTTCTACAGTTTCCTTGATATCTTCTGCAGCGTCCTTGATTTCCTCAGCTACGGAATCATCGCCTTTTTTCTTCTTTAAACCGTCAATCTTGTCCTGAGCTTTTTTCCAGGTGTTCTGAGCGGTCTCTTTTGTCTTTGATACTGCTTCGTTTGTTTTTTCCTTGATGTTGTCAAGGTCCACATAGGAACGCTTTTTGGTTACTGTTCCGTCTTCATTTATAATTTCTTCGGTTTTAAAAATCTTATCTCTGTTCTGATAAACATAATATGCGCCAACACATGCTGCTGCGGTTGTTAAACCTAAAAGAAATCCCTTCGTAGTTTTCTTCATTTTGAATAACCTCCTTTGTGTTACATATACGGATATTTTACTCTTAATACTCGTAAAAGTAAATAGAAAAGCATTGAAGTTGAATATCAATTATGATAAGATATTTTCGACTGATTTAGTCAATTATCAGCAAGGGAAATCTACGGCATGAATGATAAATTTTTTGATCTGAAAAAAGAGAAACAGGATAAAATGATAAACGGCGCAATGCAGGTTTTTGCTTTAAAAGGCTACAAGCTTGCGAGCACCGACGATATGGTTAAGGTCGCAGGAGTATCTAAAGGGCTTTGGTTTCACTATTTTGTAAACAAGGCAGGTCTTTACACTTTTGTGGCCGATTATTGTGTTAAGTACCTTAATATGGAGCTTGCAGTCAATCTTTCATCGTCGAAGACTGACTATTTTGACATTCTTTACACGATAGAAGAAACAAAGGCAGGAATATCCAAAATATATCCTTATGCGCCTTTGATGATTCAGGCTATGGAAGATGAGAACGATGAGGAAATCGTTGAAGTTACACGTTCCAAAATCGAGCCCTATCTTGAAAAGGTCAATGAAGCACTTTCGGCTTTCGATGAAGGAAAGCTTTCAAAGCACGTCAAAAGAAGCATGCTTGACATGACAGTCGGATATACAATTAAGGGAATCAGGGAAAAAGCGTATAAAAACGGCGAATTTGACGGCGAAAAATATCTTTCGGAAATAAAAGAATACTTCGAAATGATGAAAAATACAGTTTATGTGGACGGGGAATAAAATTCATGGGAAACAGGCTTAACAACAAAAACGTCGGAACGGCATGCGTAATTCTTGGCGGACTTTTTATAATCGGCGGAATAGTTCTTTTCATACTATACAATTCTGTCAATCTTTATGCTCAGAAAACAGATGCAACCATTGTTTCAAGATACAAGGTTGAATCGGAAACGGATCCTCACATCGTACTTGAACTTATGTACAGAGTCGGTGAAGAAATGGTGTATGCGACCGATGCATATTACGGCGAACTGGATGATGAAACAATCAACCTTGAAGTTTATTATAATGTCAAAGATCCCAAAAGGATTATTGAGGCAGGATGGCATTTTGAGATGCTTATTCCCGCAGCTTTCGGAATCGTCATTCTTCTAATCGGTCTTTACTACATGGGCCTTATTTCCTTCGGTCTCGAATCTTCCAAGAAGCCCGGAGAGAATTCGTCGGAATGGGATAAGAAATATTTTGCAGCAAGAGAAAAAGCGGAAAACGCCCTTATACCTCTTCTCGGTGTCATCAGCTTTATAGTATTCGGTGTTGTTATGGCCGTAAGAAAGAGCGGCTGGTGGGCATGGATTTTCATCGGAGTCGGAGTTCTCGGCGTTATATATCTTTTAACAGATTTAATTCCCGCAACTTCGGAATTCTTTGCGCTTCGAAGAGTTAAAAAGTTTAAAGGCAAAACAATGTCTGTAGACGACGATTTCGAGAAATTCGAAAAGAAAGAAGAGTCTGAAGAAGCTATAGAAGAAATCATAAAAGAAGAAATAAACGAAGAGCCTAAAGAAGAACCTTCAGAAATTCCCGAAGAATACGAAGTGGAAGACACTTTTGAAATAAAGACTCTCGATACAAAGAAAAATAAAAAGAAAAAATAGGTGTAAATATGTATTGTGTCAGATGTGGCGATATCATAGATAAGAACGAGCTCGTATGTGATAAGTGTGGGCTTCGTTTTACTGTTGTAAGGGCAGACGGAACAACCGTCTATATCAATCAGTCGCCTACACCTTTAAAAGGTGCCAAGAAAAAGAAATTTAAATTCGGCTGGCTTATAGCGCTGGTATCGATTATTTCGGTAGTGACTGCGTTATTATTCGGAGGCATTTTATTAAGCTCCGGTATTTTAATGGGAATCGTGATTTTCTCACCCGATCCGATTGCGAACCAGGTAGTGGTTAACGACCCCGTCAATAATCCGGACCCTGTTGTTTCGACTCCCACGGTTACTTATCAGAATACCGATACCGAAGAGCAGAACGAATATTTTTCGAATGCCATCAGAGACCCGTTTGTAACTCTTAAGGGCGACGGAACCGATACCGTTACGGTAATGGTTTACATGAACGGTTCAGACCTTGAAAGCGAGTACGGATATGCCACGGAAGATTTAAGAGAGATGTTAAATGCAACTCTTTCCGATAACGTCAATGTCGTTATTCAGACAGGCGGTACCAAAAAGTGGAAGACCGACGGAATTTCTCATAAGCATTCACAGAGATTTCTTGTTGCCGACAAGCACCTTGAGCTTATAGATAATTCTTTGGGACAGCTTGATATTACGGATGAAGATACATTAAGAGATTTTATCGTTTATGCGGCAGCCAATTATTCCGCAGACAGAAACATACTTATTTTCTGGGATCACGGCGGCGGAGTAGTGTACGGTTACGGCGTGGATGAAAACTTAAATGATCCTTACGCTGCACTCACAATTGATGAAATCCAGAGAGCCGTAAGAGATTCGGGCGTTAAATTTGAAATGATCGGGTTTGACTCATGTCTTATGGGCGGACTTGAAACCGCATGCGCACTTTGCGATTATTCCGATTACTTAATCGTATCGGAAGATTTCGAATCGGGCAGCGGATGGGAATATCAGAACTGGTTAAGCTTACTTGGCTACAATTCATCCACACCCATGACCGATGTTGCAAAGGTTATCGTAAATGATTTTATTCAGGAAAGCCTTTTCGCAGAGTCGGAAGGTGTTCTGGCACTGATAGATTTAAGATATACCAGACTCCTTTATTCCGCGTGGACCGATTTTGCATATGCCAACGAAGACGAACTTCTTTCTTACGACTACACCATGAGCATGCAGAGATCAGAACGTGCTCCGGACAGTATGTTTGAAAAGTACGGAGATAAGAGTATCTGGGAATGGTTTTCAACCGGCTCATACACAATGGAAACATACTGCTATGCGGTTGATATAATGGCGCTTGCTTCCACAATGAATACGGAAGAATCCAATGCGCTTGCATCCGTTATGAAATCTGCGGTACTTTACTGTTCATCCACTGCAGGCGATTCATACATGACAGGTCTTTCCGTAACACTTCCTTACGGCGACAGTGACTTTTATGATGAATTAAAAGACGTATTTTCAAAAGTCGGATTTGACAGCAAATATCTTTCATTCCTTGCAAAATTTGCGGATACCGATGATTCCATCTTAAGCTATGACTGGGATTCAAGCGGATTCGAAGGCTGGGATACATATGATGATTCGTACTATGACTGGGACGATTATAACTGGGATGATTTTGACTGGGACAGTTACTTTGATTCATACTACGATTTTGATGACACTTACTATGACGGTTATGATTTCGACAGCTATAACCGCGATTACGACTACTGGGATGAGGACTGGTTTTACTAAATGAACAACAGTGAAATACATGAAATAAAAAAGAGACTTAAATTCAGCGACGAGGCTTCTTTTAAGATCGAAACCTGCTACGTGATTGGTTCCGAAAAAAGAATCAGAAGCCGCATGAATGCATATCTTACGAATTTAGACGATTCCGAGAGGCACAAATATATCGAAATACTTAAAAAAGGTTTATCCGGTGTTTTAAACAGAAACCTTTTAAATCTTTCTTTTGAAAGAAGCATGGACGGAGACGATGCGCAGAAATTCCTATTAGCCTTAAGAGACAGTGAACTTTGCGATCAGGCGATAACCGATAAGTATTACGAAAAAATCATCAATGCATATTCGACGGTCGGCAATTATCTGATAGTCACGATATACGATGCATATGATGTGCCGAGAGAAGGAACGGACGGCTTTTCACAGGGCGAGTCCGAGGAAGTATTCAGATATATTTTCTCATGCATCTGTCCGGTCAATCTTGATAAAGGTGCATTATCCTACCGCGAGGAAGAAAATGATTTTGCAGCAAGAATCCGTGACTGGGTTGTCGAAATGCCTGATGTGGGATTTTTATTCCCTGCATTCAATGACAGAAGCAGTGATGTAAACGCACTTCTTTATTACTGCAAGGACCCTCTTTTAATCCATCCCGAGATAATAAGCGACTGCCTCGGATGCGTGGAAGAAATGACCAGCGTGGTCGAGAACAGAATCTTTAAAAATGTCCTCGAAGATGTTATCAATGAAGCGCCGGGATATGATACATTTGAAGTTGTCAGAAACGTTCAGGACAATATAAACGACATGCTCGAAAACAAAGTCTTTTCCATGGAGCCCACAATTGACAAAAAGGGCGTGGCAGAGCTTTTAAAGAATTCGGGCATAAAAGAAGAGCATCTTCCGATAGTTGAGAAGAAATTCGAAAAGGAACTCGGCGAAGACGGCGAACTTCACATTGACAGGATAAAAGAAAAAGGCAGAATCGAAGTTAAGGGCGAAAACGTAAAAATATCTGTTAAGCCCGAGGCTTCATCCCTTGTTGAGATAAGAATGATAGACGGCAGAAAATGCCTGGTTATTCCGATGGACTCCGATATGGAAGTAAACGGAATAATAAAGAAGATTACCGAAAAATTAAAGGAGGAAGAATAAAATGGGCGGCATATTGATAATTTTATTCGGAATAATCGGAATACCCGTTATTGTTGCAATTGTTGCGGCAATTGCATCCGTTATATCTGCTGTGGCTTTTGTGGCAGGTGCAAGAGAGGACGAGGAATAAATGTTAAACAAAGAAGATTACGAAGAACCCAGGTGCGTCCTTTGTATGAATCCAAAGAGCCGTATACCCGTAGACAGGGTTTTGGCAAAATACGATTCGTATATTGAAGAAAAAGCGTATGACAGAGCCGAGAGCCATTTAAGATACTGGCTTGAAGAGGCGAAGGCCGGAAGCGATGAAGCCGGCGAACTTACAATGCTCGGGGAACTGATG
>JAGCVT010000074.1 GCA_017962225.1 Lachnospiraceae bacterium | reverse complement strand
TTTGCCTGCGCCGTTGTAGCCTACGATTGCAAGCTTGTCGCCCTTATTCCATTTAAAACTTATGTTCTTAAGCGTTTCGCTCTTTGCGCCGGGATAGGTAAATGAAACGTTCTGAAGCTCGATGGAGTTAATCTCATCGATAACTGTTTTCTGCTCTGTTTCTTTTATGGGGCGTTCAAGGAACTCTTCAAGGTTCTTAAAGAGTCGGCTTTCATTGCTTAAGAATATTCTGTTTTCAACCGCCTGCTTAAGCTGGTTGGTCGAGAATGCCATAGCGGTAATCATTGCAACGTAGCTTGAAATATCGGTCGCATGGCCGAATTTAACTCTGACTACAACATAAAAGTAAGCGATGATGCCTGCAAAGATTGAATAGCTTCCTTTCATGATGAATGAAAAGAGTGCGGATTTCATGCGGTATTTCATCGATACCTTTTCCATCGTATCTACAGCTGCTTCCTGCTTATCAAGCATGATTGAGTTGATGTCAAAGAGACGCACTTCCGCAGCATATTTCTTTTCATAGTAAACACGCTTAACGTACTCAGCGGTTCGCTTATCTCTTGTGATGGCGTTTTCCCTGTTGAAATTGCATTTTCCGTTTTTGTTACCGAAGTAAAGGCTTACAAACATCGGAACTATCATGAATACGAGCAGTACAGGGTCGACCATTACAATAATTACAAGCGATGCGATTGTGGAGACGACGTTACCGAAATAGACACCGAATTTAATCGCAAGGTCAATCGATGAGTCTACAACGCGGTCCAGAGCTCTCGTGTATTTATCATAAAACTCGGGCGTCTCATAGTCTTTTAACTCGAGCGAGTTCGATAAATCCATTACACGGTGGAAGATGTATCTGTAGACCTCGGGAGTTTTAACCTTTCTGTACGCCTCGTACCAGCCGCATGTAAAGTGTACGCATACGTGCAGTAAACAGGCGATGATTAAGAACCAGAAAAGCTTCTTGTATTCGATATTTCTTTCGATACAGTTGAAAATAAACTTCGTCAAATAAACGAAGAAGAATACATAGAATATCTGCTCAATCGAGTTTTTGAATATAGAAAAAACAAGAAGCAGTTTGTCGGCTTCCCATACGAGTTTTAATGCATATGCAGTTTGTTTAAAGGTATTGTCCTTTTTAGTCTTATTTTCGTCCATGTCAAAATACCCTAAATTAGTAATGAATAAGCGCTATTATATATAAATTTTGTATATTAAGTCAACAAAAAAATTTGCCGATTTAATATTCGGTGGTAAAATAATACTGAGGGTATAATTTTGGAGGAGAGAATATGTTTACGTGGAACTTTCAGTACGTTTCCAGAGTGAAACTTGCAGAAACGCTTAATCAGATTCGAATTAATGATGAAAAAGGCGATGTATTGGTTCGTATTCACACGGCTATCCATCAGAAAGATGAGGCTGTCGACCTCGCCAGATTCATAAAACATATAGTGCCCAAGGCTAAAATCATCGGAACTAGTACCTCCGGTGTTATTTACCAGGGAAAAATCTACAGAAACCAGTGTATTGTTTCCGTTACACAGAGCGACAATGCAAAGTTTCAGTCCGCAATGATTCCTTTTATAGACAAAGAAAACAAGGGAATGCTCTCGGGTGTGGAACTCTGCAAGAGAACTGCGGATGTTTTATGCGACGAAAACATTAAACTTCTCCTTACATTCCTTTCTTCAAAATATTATAATGCGTGCGATTACGTGGACTGTTGTAACGACAAATATCCCAATGCGCAGATGCTCGGCGGTATCGCCATCTCCTCAGAAGCAATGTATGAAAATGAATTTTCGCCCGGATTTGTATTCGATGAGTCCGGTTCATCCGATGAGGCAGTACTTATTGCAGCCATTATAGGCGCAGATGTAGACTGTCTTACTTCGTGTGCAATCGGTGCGGAAACCGTTGGCAAAGAATTTGAGGTAAGTGAAACCTTCGGAAGCTGTATTTTATCAATCGACGGAAAAGATGCTGCGGAGCTTTACAAAAAAGGCATTGGCGAAAAACTTAAAACCGACAGAAAGCTCTATGAACTTTTCCCCTTTGCCTACAGTGACAACAACAATGTTCCGGTATTCGTCGGATATAAAGAAGATGTGAGCATCGAGTCCTATTTTCCGAAGGACAATCCTTTATATGCTGAAGAATACGAAAAGCATCCTCAGGTAGATGTCTCAAGAAAGAGAAACTTCCTTAAGGCAAACCATTCCTTAAGACAGGGAAGAAAACTAAAAAGAGCATTCATTTATGATAAAAAAGTTGTGGACGACAACCGCGAAATGTTCAGAAAGATTGAGAACTTCGAAAAATCCGAAACATTATTCGCATATTCATGTCATTTACGTTCAAGAGTTTATCCGAATATCTCACGATGGGAACTTTCAGCATACACCGATTCAAATATGAGCGGCTGTCTTACCGACGGAGAAATAGTAACGATTAACGGCAGATTTGCATTTGCAAACTGTGTATTCGGTCTTTCAATCTTCGGTGAAAAATTCGGCGTTCAGAATTACAATCCTTATATTTTCTCTCATACCGAAGCACTTGCAGATGACAACGTAAGACTCGTTGATTACATCATCGATATGGAAAGTGAATTCAAAAACGATGATGAAGAAAAAGACGATAACTTCGGCATGAAGGAGTTTTTACGAGAATGTGAAAAGAAACTCTTAACCGACGAGAATGAATCCCTGCCAAATGAAGTGGCTTTAAATACGGATATCGCGGCAAGAGGATATGACAGAATATGTATGATAGACATTACCGACAACTCCGGTATGAAGAGCGTATTCTCAAAACAGCTCATTGATCTTACATACAAAAACTATATTTCCACATGTTCGAGATTCTGTCAGGAAAAGAAGTTCAGAATGTATTTAATCGACGGCTGGCATATTGCAATAGGCTCGCCTTCCTACAAAACTTCTTTATCAGACTTTGAAGAAGAGATGAGACTCTTACAGAAAACTCTTTTTGAATCATCGAGAGAGTTTATTGCGATTGTTCCTCTTTTCTGCCTGATAGACGGATGTACTTTGGAGAACATGGATTCTGCCTATTATAAGGCAAGAATTGAAATGATGAACAAAAATATTCAGTTCTTTGTTGCATCACCCAATCTCGATCAGCTCGATGAAGAGAGCATCCGCAAGAAATATCATATGGTTAACGTGGTTAACTATGCGATTGCACATGATAAGGTTATTCCTTACTTCCAGGGAATATACGATAACAAGGAAAAGCAGATCAATCACTACGAATCCCTTATGAGACTCGAGGATGAAAACGGTAAAGTATATTATCCGGCTGAATTCTTAGATGTTGCAAGAAGCTTCGGACACCTTTACGATTCGCTTTCAAAGAAAATGATTGCCAAAGTGTTTGAAATTTTCAAAGAATCTGAAAAGACAAGTGTCAGCATCAACCTTGGAATCAGAGATATCAAAAATCCCGAACTTACGGAATACATTTTCGATTTGATGGCCAGCGTAAAACATCCGGAAAACTTTGTGTTTGAGATACTTGAAAATGAGGATATAGACGATTATGACGTAATGGTTGCTTTCGTTGACAGAATCCATGCTTTAGGCGGTAAGATTTCAATCGACGATTTCGGCAGCGGTTATTCGAACCTCCAGCATCTGATGAGTGTTCATTCCGACTTTATCAAGATTGACGGTTCAATCGTAAAACACTGCTGCGAGAGTGAAGAGTCCGAGAGACTGATAGCAATTATTGCAGGCTGGAAGAGCATAAGCTCAAGAGATATTGCCATTGTGGCAGAGTATGTGGAAAACGAAGGAATACAGGAGAAAATGACAAGGTTTGGAATTGATTATTCGCAGGGATTCTTATTCTCGAAACCGACACCTGAAATCAGCTTTGAATAATTTTACGGGGATAAAAAGGCATGAAGAACAAAGATAGCAAACTGACAATCGGTCTTATCATTGAGAACGTTTATACCGAATTTGCAAAAGATGTTGTTAACAGTATTGTCAGTACGGTTCCTAAAAACAAAGATGTTGAAATAGTGGTTATAGCCGGCAAATATGTGGACATCGGACATGAAGACGACATGCAGTCGCGTTACAAAAACGTCTACAATTCGATTTACAGACTCGAAGAGCTCTGCAAATTTGACGGTCTTTTAGTTGCGCTCGGAAGTATGGCCAAGGTAAAGAAACAGATTATCATCAAAAGATTCGTCGAGAATCTGGCCGATGTTCCGAAGGTATTTTTCGTGTCCGAACTCGAGTGCATGGTAAACGTCAATTACGACAATGAGCCCGGTATCAAGGAAGCCGTTGACTATCTCGTAAATATCTGCAATTTTACGAAGTTCGGAATGTTGGGCGGCAGAGAGGACAACCTCGATTCGTGCAGAAGAAAAGCCATTTTCGAAAACTGTCTTAAGAAATACAAACTTGAATTAAAACCCGAGAATTATGAGCCTACGGACATGTCGATGAATACCGTCGCAGAGTCCGAAAGACTCTTAAACAGATGTCCCGATCTTGAGGCGATTTTCTGTGTAAACGATGAGTCCGCGGTAGGTCTTTACGAAGCTATGAAAAAGAAAAGACTTGTACCCGGCAAAGATATTTATGTATTCGGTTTTGACAATACAAGAAAAGCAGGAGACATGATTCCTTCCTTAGCCACCATCGGTGCGGAAAGCGTTACTTTGGGTCAGAAATCCCTTGAACTTCTTTTACGAATGATCGAGGGAGAAAAGGTTGAATCCGTGATGGTTCCGACCAGGCTTTACGGCAGAGACTCCTGCGATTACGAGTCCCACGAATACTCCTCAATGGAGATGTTAAACATTGACGAAGATTTTATCTACAGAATGTTCGACGACTGTTTTTACAGATACAGATATGTCCGTATCGACGAGGATTCCGTAGATTTAAGAAGACTTTTCTGCGAGTACGTCACCCGTATTTTAAAGGCGATGAAAAACAGATATATGAGCGAGGAAGAGTTTGAAGAGACAAAGGAGCTCATCGAAGTATTCTTTGAGAACAATGCTCTCGATTATACGGATTCCACCAAGATCTTAAAGAGCATGATGAAACTGCAGAACGGCATCAATGCGCTTCAGAGAAATCCTTCCACGACTGTTACGATAAACCGTCTGTTCATGATTATGAGAAACAGTGCGATTCAGGCACTCTCAAGAAGAATGAGCAGCGAAACATACAGCTTTGCGTCAAACAGAATTTTCCTCGAAAACTTCCTTACCGAGTGTATGGATTTAAGCAATTCGAGCACTGAACTTGTCAATGAACTCGTCGGAAAATTCGACAGACTCGGTCTTGACGATGCGGCGCTTTTTATGTTTGATTCACCGGCCATATTTGAAAAGGATAACGCGCATGTTTATCCTGATGAAGTCAGCCTTCGCTGCTACACAAAGTCCGGCGAACTTTTCGTAATTCCTCCGGAGAGACAGAAAAGCCCTATAGCAGATATTTTTAAGAGAGAAGAACTCTCCTCGAAGAAGAGAGGCTTCATAGCTTTTCCGATTATTTTCAAGGATTATATCTACGGTATTTTAGTCTGCATGCTGACTCAGGATATAGTCGACAAGGGCGAATACATAGCGGGACAGCTTGGCAGAACGATTTATATTTCGCATACGCAGGAATCCGACAATACCGAAAAGGAAAAGATTACTTACACTCGTATTGCGGAAACGCTTGCAACGAAGTATGCCGTAATTTACCATGTTAACTCAGGTAGCGGAGAGTATACCGAATACAGAACAAACAAAAAGTCCGGCAAATTTGAGATTAAGGAAAACGGCGGAGATTTCTTTGATGATATTTCGAAAGAATCGCGTTACGAATTATCAGCCGGGGACAGAAAGAAAGTACTTGATATCTTAAATAAAGAGAGTCTGAAAAAAGATCTTGAAAGCAAGAAAAAAATCGGAATTGATTTTAAGATAAAAGAAAAAGAAGTTGAAAAAAATATTCGACTGACTGTGCTCTGGTCAAGCGATAAGGTTCACTTCGTAATCGGATTCGAAAACATTGACGAACAGGTTAAAAAAGAAGAAGAGCAGCTTCGCGAACTTACGACTCAGAGAGAGTTTGCAAGAAAAGACGAGCTTACCGGAGTCAAGAACAAAAACGCATATCAGGAATTCGAAGAATCCATGCAAAAGAAGATGGCAGCAGGTTCGCCGATTTCTCCTTTTGCAATCATCGTATGCGATATAAACAATCTTAAAATCATTAACGATACCGCGGGACACAAGGTCGGCGATGAATACATTGTCGAAGCATCCAAACTGATCTGCACAACTTTTACGCACAGTCCCGTTTACCGTATCGGCGGCGATGAATTTGTCGTAGTATTGAACGCAGGGGATTATATTAACAGAGAAAAACTCTTAAAACAAATTCGTGCTGTGGTAATTAAAAATATCGGTAAAAAAGAAGGCGTTGTAATAGCCACAGGTCTGGCAGATTATGACTCGATTAACGACAAAAAAATATCCGATGTTTTTGAGAGAGCGGATGCGAAAATGTATGAGAACAAAAAGTTCCTAAAATACATTTAAATTGCGCTAAATTAATTGTTTAAAACCTAATAATATGGTACTTTATAAGAGAAGGACAAAAGATGCCCTTCTCTTATTTGTTGGTGTCTGACTCCCGAAGGGTGCCTGACTCCGATTGGGTGTGGAGATACAGAGAGGTAGAGAAAATGAAAAAGACTGAAAACATGAGACAGAATTGTAATTTAAAAAGGGGTATTTCTTTGCTTTTATCTTTTATGATGTCATTTGTATTTTTAATGGCAAACGGCTGTGACAAAGCAAAGACAATTGAAGATTATCCTGAGGTTCAGGTTATCGTGGATGATGAAACAGACAATGTCGATGTACCTGAGGTAATCGAGGATGAAGAAATTGTTGTAGCAGAAGAAACCATTAAAAGAGAGTACGATTCAATTTACGATACGGGGACTTTTGTATTTAATCCCGAAGCTATCAATCCTGTTGTAAAGGAAGAAATGAAAAACAAAGAGGCATCTGTCAAAACTGCAAAAAACATTCTTAATGCCATTCATGAACACAAAATCGAATTTGAACTTACAGGCGATGACGAAGTTGATGAAATGGAATTTAACCGTGGTTTTAAACTCGCCAGACTGGCAAGTCCGATGGCAAGATGTGTTGATATAACCATTGTCGAAACGAATAAATACAGAATATCTTATTTCCCTACAGCTTCCGAGAACGGCATGGAAATCTTTGAAGGCGATACGGAAATGTCGGAAGTGGAAAACAGATTAAACGCATTTGAAGAATATATTACCGAAACAATTAACAACAATATAACCGCCGATGACGATTATATGGAACGTGCACGTAAGATATACAAAGTTCTTATTGAGGACATCGAACTGGTGGAAGATGAGCAAGCGCTTGAAAATTCAGGCTATGCCAATCCGATGGATGATCTCAGGAACTCATATGATACGGATATAATCGATGTGCCGGAAACCAAAAAACTGAATCATTTTCAGTTCATATCGCTGTATGATTTCTTTTTGAGCGAGTTGAATATTGAACATTATGTTATAGTCGGTGGCGGTGATGGTGAAGATACCGATGTTCCCACAGAATCAATTGCAGAAACCCTGGAATTGGTGAGGGGCAACTGGATTTGGTTTATAGTCAAGGATGAAGATAATAAGGCTTATAACTGCGATATTCTGATGGATAAAATGTTATTGGATGAGCAGAGAAAGACAAAAGAAGATTATGAATCCGATATGGTATACTTTGGAATCAGTGACAAAACAAGAAAAGAATCCATTGATTTTCTGGGAAGATACAATGCCATTACAATGAACAGTAACACACAGAATTATGGTAAAGATCTTCCTGATTGCGAAGAAGATTATAATAAATAAGATTATTTAAGCGATTTTGGAAGCCCTGCGAGCGTGGGGCTTCCTTTTTTTGTCATTTTTCGAGGAGATTTTTTTAAGATTTTTTTATCAAGAATATTTAATCGGTCAAAAAAACGGAGTATAATTTGTTTGTACTTTTGGGAGAGAGATTAGATGGTTTTTGAGTTTATTGCCAAACATCAATTGAATGCGATGCTGGTTTTAAGCGGAATATGCGCAGTACTTGCTATTTTTGTGCTATTCATTAAAACCATGTCGGCCCACAGAAAAGCGATACTTATTATCATGGATATAAGTGCCGGTCTTCTGTTGGTCTTTGACAGATACGCATATATTTTCAGGGGAGATGTGAGCGAACTCGGATTTGTGATGGTTCGTGTCAGCAATTTCCTCGTCTTTTTCCTTACGCTTCTTTGTATCCTGATGTTTAATGAGTTTCTTGCCGACCTTTATTCGAAGGATGTCAAACTCGGCAAAGCTCCGGCTCCTCTTCAGGTCGTTAAAATACTGGCTATAATCGGAATGCTTCTTCTAGCAGTTTCACAGTTTACGGGCCTCTACTATACTTTTGACGAACTAAACCAATACCAGAGAAATCCTTCGACCTTCTGGCTGTGTTATTTAATTCCGTTACTTTCCCTGATTATTCAGTTTTCGGTTATAATCGCATATCGTAAAAGAATTAAAAGAAGCGTTATGCTGTTCCTTGCAATCTTCACGCTGGTTCCTCTTGCGGCTTCTTTGGTGCAGTTTGCGACGAGGGGCATTTCTTTTACGAATATAGCTCTTGCCACGGTAGTTATTCTCCTTTTCCTGTTTACGCTAATCGACGTCAGCAATGATGCGGTAAAAGCCAACGATATGGAAATCGAATACCTCAAAAAAGAGCAGAAAGACATTCAGGTTCTGCTCGAGCAGACGACCGAAGCGCTTGCAACCGCAATCGATGTTAAAGACCCTTATACGCACGGTCATTCCACCAGAGTGGCCGAGTATTCGAGAAAGATAGCCGAGCAGGCCGGCAAATCCACGGAAGAGTGCGACGAGATTTATTTCGCTGCGATTCTTCATGACGTGGGTAAAATCCTCGTGCCGACGGATATCATTAACAAAGACGGCAAGCTTACCAAAGAAGAGTTTGAAGAGATTAAAAAGCACCCTGTACACGGCAATCAGATTTTGTCGCGTATCAGCAAATCTCCTTACCTCAGTATCGGTGCGCATTTCCATCATGAGAGATACGACGGCAAAGGTTATCCCGACGGATTAAAGGGCGAGGACATTCCCGAAATTGCACGTATTATCGCCGTTGCGGATGCTTATGATGCAATGACTTCAAAGAGAAGCTACAGAGATCCGATTCCGCAGGATAAGGTTCGTGAAGAGTTCGTAAAAGGAATAGGCACACAGTTCGATCCGAAATTTGCGAAGCTTATGATTCATCTTATCGACCTCGACGCCGAGTATGAGATGAAAGAACGTGAAGAAAATACAGAGCTTTCGGGTAAACATATATTTGAATGCGAAGCATTGCGCGACAATATTTCCGAAGGTATTCCCATTACTCCGTTTATGACGAGACTTAGTTTCCACGCCACAACGGATAAGGATCACCAGAAGAAAGAATGCATTCCTTCGATGATTATATTTGATGCGCTCGACGGCAGAACGCACGAAGAAGACAACTTGAAGAAGGATATGCTTTACTTCGAATACGGTACGATTCGTATCGACGGTGAGACTTCAATTTCGGGTGCGAGAAAGATTGAAAAGAAAGTCATTGCAAACGAAGGAGAAAAGAAGAATGATAAGTCCTTAATCGATCCGAAGGGCGTTGATTATGTGATCGAAGCCTGCAAGATGAAGGATCATCTTCTTTTCAGAATTAAGAATAAATTTGAGACCATCGAATTAATCATGGCTCTTCCCGACAGCGTAAGATACTCATATATCGGTCTTACAGGCGAGCACTGTGTAATGACGAATATTTCCATCGAAAAGGAAGAGGAGCCGATAGACGAGAATTACATCCCTAGAATCGCCGAAGAAATAAGCTTCGTAAAAGACGAGCCCGAGGGTATAGTTCCCAATGTTCAGATAGACGGCTGGTGTTATACGGCATCGCACGGTATTGAAATTAAGGACGGTATGAAATTATCATTCCACACCATGAGTCTTCCTACCGCAAGACTTATATGGCACTGCCCTTATATCGAACTTTTCTATGCGGATGATAAACTTGTAAACGGTGAGAATTTCTATCAGTTTGCACTTGTCAGACTCGACGGAGAAGCATGGGAAATGCATGACGGTGTTGAAAGCAAAACCTATGTCAACAAGGATGATACCTTTGAAGGCTGGGATTACTGGAAAGAAAACAACAGCAAAGGTTTTGACGTTACTGTTACTTTTAAGAGGAACAAGAACAAGATCACAATTATTACCGAAAACTTCGGCATATCAATCCACAGTGTGGTAACAATCATCGAAGATGTTCCCGATATTTATGCGGCATTAACCGGTGACCAGGTTGCGATTTCGAATATCAGAATTGTCGAGTAATTCTTTTATGAGCATAAAAAAACAGGGCGCTCTCTTTCGAGAACGCCCTTTTTATCGGTGCCTGGCTCCCGAAGGGTGCCTGGCTCAGTATTTATTTCTCAGCAATCTTGCCGTCCTTAGCATTCTTCTGTACGGAAGCGATTCCCTTCATACAGCCGTCAAGCTTTGCATAGCCTTCGCCGGTTGCGATAATCTGTCCGTTTTTAGCTTTAAGACGGAATCTGAATTCGCCTTTTTTATCCTTGTAAACTTCGAATTTAGGATTCTTTTCTACCTGAAAATCTTTTACGGTCTGATTTTCGATTGCTGCTATCGGAGCGTTAGCTGCAACTGATGCAACGCCTTTCTTTGCGGTAGCTGCCGATTTGTAAACCTGGCTGGATGCGATAACTTCCCCGTTTCCTGCAACCAGATTAAACTTAAATCCCTTTTTTGCTTCTGAAATAACAAATTTGCCCATATGAAAACCTCCTCCTTATGTAAAAGGTAACACGCCCCAAAGCAAAAGAAAAATAATTTGGGGAAAACAATAATTTATCACCTATATTATATCGCAATAAAATCATGATGAAAACTAGTATTTGCCAAGAAAAAGGTTTATGTTTTAACAAAGAAAATGTATAATATAATCTATCAGACAAAAGATGCCGAAATAGTATTAGTAAGGCATTAAAATTACTCACAAATTTGTTGAAATATGGAGGAGAAAAAATGATTATCTGCCCGCATTGCAATTTAATGGATCTTCCCGACAATACCGAGATTTGTCCTAAGTGTCATCAGCGAATTATCATCGCAAGATGCAGGGATTGTAACAGACAGCTTTTCGGTTCGGAGACAAAGCGCTG